>DASVGC010000229.1:0-4005 GCA_036379735.1 Nitrososphaeraceae archaeon | reverse complement strand
GTTATTATATCACTTTGCTTTATAATTGGAAAAAATTGCAGCACTTTATCTTGCCCATTTAAATCCAGTTACGAATTCCCATGAAAAAATAATTTCTCAATTAGCTAAGGATTATCATGTCTATGTTTTTCCAGTAGTCTTCCTAAAACAAGGCAGAGAGGTAAATACGAGAACCTTTCCATTTTCTTATGAATTAAGAAAAAGGATGTTGCTAGCCCTGTTTAACGATCACGACAATATAGAAATTTTGCCAAACTACCAATTCGTATCTCCATTCATAAAATATCTTCCACCAATTTTTTCACCGTATTCATGGTCTCTGCGAAGTGGAGTCTTACGTGATATTGCAGAAAATCGATTCATATCATATACAGGTGATAAGGCCGAAAGGATAGCCTTGCGATTCTACAACTTACATCCTATAAAGGCAAGAAGGCTGGAAATTTCTTCATCTGATGTGAAAGGTCTATTGTACCGGGAAGCCCTGGAAAAACTAGGGAGTGATGAAGCTACTATGAATTTGAAAAATGAAAGGAATCAATCAAAACATAATGATAACCTTAGTCAGTATACTAAAAATGAAGTTGGTAAAATTTCGGAAGGATCATGGCAAGATCTGGTGCCAAGAAGCGTAGCCAACATAATTGCAGAGAATTGGAAAATTATCGAAAAATATGCACAATCTCAAGATAAGACTATTAAGATATTTGGAATGAAGTTCCCTACAGAAGGTATTCTCTAAATGTTCTCGATATACTCAATACACAATATTTGAATACTTTTATTATCGAATAATTGACTTGCCATTATGAAGGATAAGGCTGTAGATTTTGTCTGGTTCGATGGTCAATACCTTAAATGGGAAGAGGCTAAAGTTCCGGTCTTTGTACATGCTCTTCACTATGGAACAGCAGTTTTTGAAGGCATCCGGGCGTATTCGTCTGGTGACAATTTATACATATTTAGACTCAAGGAGCACATGGAAAGACTCCATAAATCAGCTAATGTTTATTCCTTTACAACAAAATTTTCTGCTGATGAACTTTGCAAAGCTACAGTAGAATTAATTCGAAAGAACTCAATAAAGCAATCATGTTACATAAGGCCATTAACATTTGTTGGTCTACATGGAATAGATCTAAATGTAACCAAGAATTCTCCAACACACACAACAATCATCATTTTTCCATTTGCAAAATATTTCAAGGGTGATGGAATTTCTGCATGTATTTCTTCTTGGAGAAGAATTGATGATGAATCCATTCCCCCAATGGCAAAGGCTTCTGGTAATTACCTTAATTCTATATTAGCTACACAAGAATGCAGGCGAAATGGATACGACGAATCAATACTGCTTGATAGGAATGGGAATGTCAGTGAAGCGTCTGGAGAGAATATTTTTCTAGTTAGAAATGGAAAACTTCACACTCCACAATTATCAGATTCGATATTGGAAGGGATTACTCGAAATACTGCAATGACGATTGCAAAGGAATTGGGATATGAGATTGTCGAGCGTCCCATTTCAAGGACAGAATTGTATCTTTCTGATGAGATATTCCTTACAGGAACGGCTGCTGAAATAATTGCTATTACAAAGATAGATGGTAATATAGTAGGAAATGGAAGGGAAGGTTCAATTACTAAAAGCATAAGGGAAAATTATGAAAATATTGTGACTGGAAAATCTGAAAAATTTATGGGATGGCTAACGCCAAGTTGGTAAAGAAAAAGAACAGTGGCCTAAAAATTGGAGTAATAGGAGTAGGCGGTTGGGGAAAGAATCACGCTCGGGTTCTCTATAATATGGGAGTCCTTGGCGCTGTTTGTGATCTCTCTCCAGAACGTGCAAAAGAAATTGCAGAAAAATATGATACAAAATTTTATTCTTCAATGAGTGATTTCTTTTCCAATGAGCGCGATTTGGATGCTTGCCTGGTGTGTACGCCTACTAAGTCACACCTGTCAGTAGTAAAGGAAGTAATTCGAAATGGTTGTCACGCATTTGTGGAAAAACCACTTTCATTTTCATCTAGAGAATGTGAAGAAATGACTGAATTGGCTGACAAAGCCAACGTTGTCTTGACATGTGGATACGTCGAAAGATTCAATCCTGCTGTTCAGGATTTGAAGAACATCATTCAGGAGCAATCATACGGTGATCTTTTGATGATGGAGTTCCATAGGGAAAATAGAATGCCCCTACATATCAAGGATGTAGGAGTAATATATGATACATCAGTTCATGATATTGATACTGCGATGTTTCTCTTCGGCAAGGGTCCAAAAATGGTCTTTGCCAGGGCAGGAAAAAAATTTCACTCATTTGAGGATTTTGCAACAATAATGCTGGGATTTGAGGATCAAAAAATTGCGATAATTGCATCAAATTGGGTTACACCAAAGAAGGTTAGAACATTTTCTGCCGTGTGTACTGAAGGCACAGTGAATGGGGATTTCATAACGCAAGAGATTAGAATAGATCATGGTGATGCTACCATTATTCCTAGAAGGAAACAGTTTCAGGAACCTCTTGTTTTAGAACTACAGAGTTTTGTTGAAGTAATAGAAGGTAAGAGAAAACAACCAGTTGTTACTTCTATAGAAGCCACAAATGTGACTAAAGTAGCCGAGGCAGCACTTCTTTCTAGTGAGACAGGTTCACCAATTTATTTAGAATTGAAATGAAATAATAAGATGTGTAAACTTAAGAACTTATCATGAGACGATCGATGCTTGACATCCTAGCATGTCCTATAGATAAATACTATCCATTGGAATTGATTGAAATTGATACTGTTGAAGATAAAACAATTAATGAAAATGTGATAAAGGAAGGAGTCCTATATTGTTCGCAATGTTCGAGGTATTACCCTATTATTGAAGAAATTCCAGTTATGTTACCAGATGAACTTCGAGATAAAGAAAAAGATATCCAATTTTTACAAAAGTGGCATGAAAAAATTCCTACCAAGATCACAGAAAATGGAAATCCATGGCATTTGTAATGAAACATGTTAATTCCAAAGGAACAACAATTGAATATAGATATAGTATGAGTTTAAACATATGAGGAAGATCAAGTATGGAGAAACAAAGCAACTTTATTTCAGAAACTGCGAAAATTGGTAAGAACGTAAAAGTTTGGCATTTCAGCTACATTGGTAACAACAGTGAGATAGGTGACAATGTTTCAATTGGTTCACTTGTTCATATTGATTATGATGTGAAAATTGGTGACAATACTAGGATTGAGGGGTCCGTGTATATTCCACCGCTAACTACAATTGGAAAAAATGTATTCATAGGTCCTTGTGCGGCTTTTACAAACGATCCTTATCCAATGAGCCCGAAAATGACGGGAGTTGTGGTAGAAGATGGTGCGATAATTGGAGGTAGAGCCGTTTTTAAGGCCGGGGTAACTGTTGGAAAAAATAGCGTAGTCGCAATGGGAGCAGTTGTAACAAAGGATGTGCCTCCTAATGTTGTTGTAATGGGACACCCAGCTACTATAAGATATTCAAGAGAGGAATACGATTTAAAGAAGAAGAAATGGAATTCCTAGTTTTTGCACGTATTACTAAATCAAAACTGTAATATGGAATTATTCAGTATTCATTACTTCAGTCCAACATTCATTACAAAAATCTTCATCCTTTACTATTTTTCGTTGAAGATTAACTTCCGTTTCGTCGTAAGTTTTTAGACACATGACACAAATAGACATCATATAATATATGTCGTTTTCACATATTAACATTATGTAAAAATTTTGTGATATTTGTTTATTTTATTGATTTATTATTTAAGTGATTATTGATGCAAGATTGATTCAAGATGATTAAGGAAATTATTTGTTTTTGATTTATATTTATAGAAAATTGTAATCAACATCATATGGCACCAGATTTGCCACAATGGGGAATAGATCCTGTTCCTACAAAACATAGAGTACTTGGGGGTTTTCATTATTTCATTTTGTGGTCCAGTCTTGGTGTTGGATTA
>DASVGC010000228.1:0-4241 GCA_036379735.1 Nitrososphaeraceae archaeon | reverse complement strand
GAATCGATAAAAATTATAATTAGCTGCGGTACTAAAGTAAAGAGGTAGAATATTCCTGGAAACCTCTATTGGTGCTGTAATACGATACAACCCAACGACTCCTGTTAAAGAACCTGAATTTTTAATCCTAAAGAATAGAAGGGGTTCATGGGGTTTCCCACAAGGGCATAAGGAACACGGAGAATCAGAGCTTGAGACACTGATTAGAGAGGTAAGGGAAGAGACTGGAATAAGATTTCTTGATGTAATGTCCTTTATAGGAACTATAAGATATTCCTATATGAAGTTAAATGGTATAAGATCACATAAAGAAGTCAAGTTCTATTTTGCGACTACTCCAACAAGAGATATAGTAATTTCTTATGAGCATGCTTCATACCGATGGGTTACATTTCTTTCTGCACTTAACATCTTGGCACATAGACAACTAAAATCAATTCTAATTAGAGGTCATCGAACTGGTTTGTATTAAAAGATAGACGTTGGTAACATTAGTAATAGATTTATACCCAAATACGTATTCGAACTTGAGGATTAGAGAAGATGTCAGACGGTAAACGCGTAGTGTTGACGGCAGACCGTAGCCTTATGACAAATTATAGAGGTAATTTTCTTTATGGCTTTATTGCATGCGGTCCATACGAACTAGTACCTGAATTTGTATTTGACAAGTTATTTTGTCCAAGCGTTGAGACCGATAAGAATACTGGAGAAGTAAAGGTGGCACAATGTGGTCTTAGAAGAATAGAAAGCGCGTTATTAAAAGAATACAACAGAGAAGACGTTGTAATTGCGCACCCTGAAATGCTAGAAAAAAGTATTGGCCCCAATACAACGGTAGTTGGAATTAATGTTATGGATCCACTGGGCATGGCCCCGGTAACGACAACTATGTCACCTGAAAAATTATCATATGTTGCCATGAAATTTAAGAAAATGTGTGCTTCAGTAATTCAGCTGAAAAAGAAATATGGCTTTAAAGTTGTTGTCGGTGGAAACGGATCATGGGAACTTGCAAAACCTGACAGAATGAAAATTCATGGAATTGATACCGTAGTAATTGGTGAAGCTGACGAGCTTGCATTAGATCTATTTCATGATCTTGAATCTGGAGATGCACCAGAGTTGCTTCATACCTTTGTGAGAAATATTGAAAATATTCCTCCTATCCAAGGTCCTACCGTAAACTCTCTTGTAGAGGCAATGAGGGGATGTGGCAGAGGTTGTGATTTTTGCGATGTAAACAAGCGATCAAAAAAAGATATCCCTCTGGAAAGACTGCAAGCTGAAGCAAGTATAAATTTGAAGTACGGTTTTGATTCTATTTGGCTTCAATCTGATGAGATGTTATTGTATGGTTGTGATAACAAAGATTTCATTCCAAATGCTGATGCTATCACTGGTTTATGGAAAGGTCTAAAGACAACTGGTGCTAATTTCATAGGCACTACACATATGACTTTGTCTGCTGTAGCTTCTTCTCCAGATTTAATCAGAGATTTATCCAAAATAAATGACATGGATTCAAACGGACGATGGCTAGCCACCAATCTTGGTGTAGAAACTGTTGCGCCACGCATGGTCAAGAAGCATCTTGGAGTTAAAACAAAACCATATCAACCTGACGAATGGGGTGCTGTAGTAAGAGAAGGTTGCAGAATTTTGAATGAAAATCACTGGTTCCCTGCTTTGACATTAATAATTGGTTGGCCAGACGAAACTCCTGACGAGACGCAATACACAATAGACCTTATAGATGACTTTAGTAGAATGAAAATGAGCGGACTAGTAGCTCCGCTGTTGTATCAAGATTTCTCAGAGAGGAATTCGATGCATTTTGGAAATCTGAACGAATCACAATTTACTTTATTTTGGAAATGTTGGCAGTTTAACCTCCGCGTCATAAACGACATTATTCCAATAATCATTCGCAATAAGACATACGGACCTGCAATGAAAGTCTTTATGGCTGTTTTGATAAAAGCGGGGACCTGGGCAATCATGAGATACTTGAAAGGTTTATCAAAAGAATTGTTTAATGGTCAAGTTCCTGAGGATATCGTAGCGAAATACGCTAGAAGTAGATCTGTATCTGCTTCCCTTTCTCCGAAACTTTAAGATTAAGAATTAATAATTTTTTTCTTTAATTCTTACCTAGACTTTCGATTTCTTTAATAGCGGTGTCAGCAATAGTCGCAATTTTTGGCTTGAGTATTATGAAATAATTCTTGTCTGCTCTCTCTACAGCTGCCACGGTCTTGTATTTCCTTGTTGAAATATCAAATTCGATCAATCCTGGTTCCATGCTTCCTTTGGCATAAATCATCATCATAACATCACCAGATACAGGAGTGAGAGGTAGAATAGAGAATACATATCCTTTGTAAGAACTAGCTGGCAGAACCTGTTTCATATAGGGCGCAACTGAGACAAGATATAAAAAAAATTCTTCAATAGTGGAAAATTCTTCATATTCAAATTTCATATCTAATGGTCACTTTTATCCTTGATATAAGGTTAAGGTTTATTGAATCGAATCTTTGGTAGTATCTGAGAACTATCCATAGGACTCGAACTTGACATCATAGCTTCCATCTTTTCTCTTGTTTCTTTCTGTAACAAACCCCTTTGGAATTAGGTAATCTAATGCCCCATCAACCGTACCTTGCCATCCACACACATAGAAAATAGTATTCTCTGGCGTAATTGATTCTCCAACTAACTCTTCAAGAGGAGATTTGTCAGTTCCTAATTTTGGGCGTAGAAATGATTCTACTCTTCCTTTTTGACCGTTCCAACTTCTATTGAACCATTCCTGAGGCCTGCTAATGCTGGCACGATATCTGAAATTCCATTTATCTTTTCCACTATCCAAACTTTCATTCTCAAGATCCGACAACATTTCTCTATAACTAAGCTCGTCCACATAACTTGCTCCATGCAATATTACTACTTCACGTTTGCTACCTATTGATTTTAAGTGAAGCGCATATGAAATAAATGGTGCTAGTCCGGTACCTCCGCCGATAAGAACCATCCTTCTGTTATCAGGGGTTCCATCATGTTTCTTCTCATCTATTGTAAAAGCACCAGTAGGTCTTACCCAAAGAATTTCGTCCTGTTCTCTTCTATTAAATAATTCTGTAGTTAATCGACCTGGTACAGGTTTTTTAACCCATCTCACCAGCAACTCAAAGACATTTTTTTGCTCAGGAGGAGATGCTATTGAATATGCTCTTCTGACTATTTTACCCTCGGAAGGGACATGCAATCCAATCGTCAAGAATTGACCTGCCTTGAAATCTGGTACCCCGCCTTCAGATGGCTTTACTCTGAATATCATCAAATCTTCCTTCAATACGCGTATATACGATATTATGGCCTTATTGTCTACCACCATACAAATCTGAAATTTGAACCGGTAAATAAATACATTATTCTTTTGAAGATTTAACAGCGTGACTTTCAGGAAAATATCCTGCCATTTTGGTAAAAAACCAATGAAATTAATTTATTTCCTGGTATCCTGATGTTAGAATATGTTCAAATTTGACAATTTTCGTGAAAAAGACTCTAAAAGTGTCGATGATATCGAGAAACTAATAAACGAAAATAGTTCAGAGCATCAACAATTGCTAGCATCATTCAAAGAATCAATGAATTCATTCGCGACTGATCGTTCAATGGATACATGTCTACAGGCTCTAAATATTTCAATACAGTTAGCAAGTGTAAGATCCACACTAACTGAATTGTACAAGAGTTATTGCCATATTCTAGAGAAGGAAGTTGTTAGATTAAGAAAGTTGACCCAAGAGAGTTCAAAGTGAAATAGTTCAAAAAGTAGGTACTAGAGAAAAGTAATCTTATTTCTAATTGTACCTAGGTTTTCAATTGTAATTTCTACTTCGTCGCCGTCTTTTAGATACTTTGGTTCCTTCATTGACATGGCTACCCCTGCTGGAGTTCCAGTAGAAATAATATCTCCAGATTCTAAAGTCATTATATTACTTAGACTTGATATTATTTTATCAATCGGAATTACCATTTTACTACTGGAGGAGTTTTGCCGAATTTCACCGTTGACTTTTGTAATGATCTGCAAGTTCTGCGGATTAGGGATTTCATCCTTTGTTGTTATCCAAGGTCCACAAGGAGCAAATGTATCAATACCTTTTCCTCTTGTAAATTGCTTATCTTTAAACTGTATATCTCTGGCTGAAACATCATGTAGGATTGTA
>DASVGC010000227.1:0-4188 GCA_036379735.1 Nitrososphaeraceae archaeon | reverse complement strand
GAATTATATCGATTCTTCAGACGAGGAATATCTGTTAACCAACAGGATAATAAAGAAAGCCTGATTCCTCATTCATTTTTTTGCATCTGTAAGACAATAAAACTAGACGTTTTTCTACTTGTTGACAATGTTGATAATGGAACTTTCAAGTTGTGCAAGTCTTAACGGTTTTATGAGTATCTCAACTTTCTTGTTGTTAAATTGAGAATTCTTTGCGATCTCTTTCCTTACGGTATCATATGCAGTAACTATCAGGATAGCAGCAGAGGGATATTTATCCAGAATCTGCATAGCTGCGTCAAGACCATTCTTTTCAGTAGGTAACTTGTAATCAATAATTGCAATATCAGGCCTGATTCTATCATAATCTGACATTATTTCATTTGCAGTAGTTGAAGTGGCAAGTACCTTATGACCTCTGCTCAAGAGATAATCCTTATAGAGGAGGAGAATATCTTGTTCATCTTCTATAATCATGATACTGAGTTGTCTTTTTTCCTTCTTTGCCATCCTCTAGGTTCCTTATGTGAGCTATAATATTACTTTAATGTTGAAATTACTGTAAAAAAGGAATAAAGGAAATAACATGGATTGTTTCAACATCATTGAGAATCTATATGTTGAGCCTCTAAATTAAATGGAATAACAATTATTCAGAAACTATTTTGTAATCTAAGATAAAACAAGGAAAGGAGAAGTCAACTATGACTTATCGTTTGGTCCATTTGGAATCTGAGGAAAAATTTTCTTAATATCCAAAAATCTTTTCCTAAGTGTAACTACACTCACGTTTCCTGCCAATGATATCTTAGATTGACTTGTTTTTTCGCCCTTATCTAGACATGCTCCGTACAATACTGCCACTGCTATTGCACACGGATCTTTTCCAAAAGAGATAGGATCATCTTTTACCTGCACCATCATTTGAATTGCATGTCTAAGTGTTCTTTCGCTAATGTTTGCGTTATTGGCAATCCTCGTTAAATGTGATGTCGAATCTATCGATGGAAGTCGAATCTTGAGTCTTCTAACCAATAATCTATAGCACTTACCTGCAAATATCTTGTCTGCATTTGAAATATCAGCAATCTCTTCTATAGTTCGAGGCACATTCATTTCTCTGCATGACACATATACACATGCGACCACGAACCCCTTTATTGATCGACCCTTAATCAGATTCTGATCAAGTATCTTTCTGTAGTAATATGCAGATTTTTCAATTATGGTTTCACTCAAGGAAAGTTTATCCTTAATTCTTATAAGAATAGCGAAAGCATTCTTTAGATTTCTGTGGTAACTCCTATTGTTATTGGATATCTTGTTCCATCTTCTCATTCGTTGTATTGCAGAACGTTGATCTACACTAATAGCAACACCGTCGGCATCTACATTTGCGTAAGAAATCAAAGTAGACAGATTCTTATCGTGATGTGCTAAAGATGATGGAGTTCCTAGATTCATGTTACTTAAATTAACACTGGTATCCAATAAAGGATCAATATTTTCTCTTTCAACAGAAATTACAACCCCGCAGTTATTGCAAATTTTTTCCCCGGTGCTATGATCAAACACGACACTCTCACCCTTACAATTTTCACATTCAAAATTTTCCGGATTCACAACATTCGTCTCTTTTGGGAGTTGATTTATTGAAAAACTCATAAAGAACTGCTCTATAAGATTACTATTAAAAACTAAGTACACAGGTGTTGACTGGTGTAATGCTATGTAACACACTTGGTTACATGCCAACACATTTATCCTCGTGATAAGTATAACAACACTGTGCCCAATTCCACTACAAGGTCATTCCGTGTAGATACGGAATTATCAAAGGTACTTGACGAAGAATCCGAGAGGATGGGGGTATCCGTTAATGCACTGGTCAATATGATTCTCAAGAGATATTCAGAATTTACTCGTTTTCTCTCCAAGATAGACTTGGTTGTTGTGAATAGAGAGTTGCTCAAATCTCTCTTTGATTCATATCCTAATGATGACATTTATGGCCTCGGCATTACAGCAGGCGAAATGATTCCCCGGGACACGATTCTATTCTGGAAAAAGACGTTAAGCTTTGAAACAGTATTGGAGTATATTGAAAAAATAATATGTCGTTATGGATTTCTTGGTACATATGACGAAACTAGCCAAAATGACGAACGAATTATTGTTATCAGACATCGACTTGGAAAAAAAGGATCTCAGTTTCTCCATGGCTATTTGAAAGCAACACTAAAGAACACACTTAATCTCGATAGTACATTTGAACTTACAGAATCTTCTGTCAAACTACAGATAGCAGTTTAATAGTATCGCATTGATAAGTATCTAAAATTCTTGATTGAAATCAAGATGATCATGTAATGTAGACTATTAGATTTGCAGACTGCCAAATTCAAAGAGTTTGAAATTCAAATAGACTGGCTATTGCGAAAATCGAATCGAATAATATTATAATCCCCTAGAGAATTCTAGCTTGTGAAAATTCGAAATCACCACATCCATCCTGCATTATTGATAGTCGATATGCAAAACGGTTTTGTTAGCAAGGGTGGATCGTATGATTTAATGGGAATAGACGTTTCAAGATATGCCGATGTAATCCCAACGCTTAAGCGTCTTATAGAATTTTGCAGAAGTGTCAAGATACCAATTTTTTATTCTCAAGCAGTGAGGGAGGAATCAGGGATAGACCTCTTGACCAGATCTCACAGAATATTACCAAAATCCAGAGAAGAAAGAATCAAAAGACGACCAATTTGCATTAGAGGAAGTTGGGATGCTGAGATTGTAGATGATTTGAAACCTAGCGCAGATGATCATGTTGTGATAAAGAGGAGAGACTCTGTTTTTCAAGACACTGAATTCGAGGTCTGGTTACAAAGTTTGGGGATAGATTCCCTAATTTTTTCAGGAATTGATACGTCCATATGTGTAGAATCATCGCTACGCGATGCATTTAATCATGGCTACGACATTGTAATGATTTCAGATGCGACGGCATCAAATAATCATGCACATTATAATTCGACGCTTGACAATATTCGCAATTACTATGGATTAGTCATGAATCTTGATGAACTTATTAGTTATATTCAAAATGAGAGCAAGACATTAGCATGATATACAACTTAATTCTGAAAGTTCATTTTCATTATACTGAATAAAAGACATCCATAGAAGTTTACAAAATTCAACTGGGGGATAGATTGTATAGAGCTATCCCAACTATCCAGCTGAATGTGTTTAGAGGCTTTGTCTTATCATTACCTTGGAGAATAAAACCTTAATGGGTTCAAACTCTAGTCTAAATATTGATTGAATAAAAAAACAAGACTAATTTAGCTAGTCATTTCATGTTAACCCGTAAGTCGGTATAGCCGATCCATTTATGACGCGAGCACTAGAAGAGCACAGAAATAGTATCACATTTGCGAGGTCTTCTGTTGATAACCACTTGCTGAAATCCGCATTTGGCATTGCCTTGCGATTAGCATCAGTGTCAATCATAGTGGGCAAGATGCAATTGATATTAATCCCAGATTCCTTGAATTCTTGGGCCGCCGATTCTACAAAGCGTATCAACCCTGCTTTTGATGCAGCGTACGCTGAATCCCCTCCTTCTGATTTTTGTCCTGTTCTGGAGGATATATGGACGATATTACCTCATTTCCTCGATACCATCACGGGGATTACATGCTTGCTTATTAGAAATGCGGACTTTAGATTCAGATTCATCATTCTATCCCATTCTGTTTCACTTAGGTCATTAGTGCTTTTACCGCCCAAATAACCCCCTACTACGTTAACCAATATATCTATAGTACCAAATTTCTTTACCAATTCTGGTATCGTTTTTAGTAACTGTTCTTCTTGTAGTATATCCAACTCTATCAATTCAACTTTGGAATTTGCTATTTTCAGTTTCTCTGCTTCCTTTTCACTATGAAAAGACGAAATAGTTACTGCACCAGAGTTTAAAAATTTTTTAACAAGCGTCCCTCCGAGAGCTCCGGTTCCTCCTGTTATCAACACAACTTTTCTTGAAAAATCATATGTTACATCCATTGACTTTTAATTATTCATAATAATATTAGTATATATCGCATCCGACCACCTTCATCAATTGCATATTAAATAAGATGATACATTCTCATTTTTGACAATAACAGGATCTATTGA
>DASVGC010000226.1:0-8930 GCA_036379735.1 Nitrososphaeraceae archaeon | reverse complement strand
CTTCACAAGCATTTCATGTGTTTGATACCGCAAACCAGTTAGCAATAGATATTCTTAATTCAGCAAGAGAGAATATCAAATTGTATGGCAAGACATTTGATACCGTAACTGATTTCAATGCAAACTTGGCCAATACATGGTCTAACTTCTTTACATCAGCACAAAAGCAATACGTGAAATAAACTATTCACGAAAAGAACTTTTTATTTTTTTCTCTTATTTTGTTTTAACTTCGATTCATAAACACAACATTCTTCTTTTCATCAAGCTTAGTTATTATCAATGAATTAAAATTGTCATATGCTTAGCTTAATTCAGTTTATCTGTATTTGACTAGAATAGTACCTTGTTGATTGACTTTAGTCGTCTGAGAATGGAGGATGGGATTTGACAAAAAGTACGCTCATTCACAACAATGTACAAAGTGATTACAA
The DNA here is from genome assembly GCA_036379735.1 of Nitrososphaeraceae archaeon. Lineage (GTDB taxonomy): Archaea > Thermoproteota > Nitrososphaeria > Nitrososphaerales > Nitrososphaeraceae > TA-21. The sequence continues at coordinate 8,496 of DASVGC010000226.1, read as the reverse complement.
AAAACTGGTTCACGACTTGATAAATAAAGAATATAGGTTCAGTTTTCTTCCAAAAAAAGTAATTGTAATGACCAATGGAATAGAATACTACTTTATAGAAACTGAAGCTCCAGACGGTAGTAAGTTTATTATTAATGCATATGGTTCGGAGGCGCTGGAACTTTTTGAAGAAGTTCACAAATGTGCAATTTGTGGAAAGACTATCTATATGACAACAAAAGACACAAATTTGATCACATATCATGCAGATGAAAAAAGAAACTTGTTTGTAGAACCTCATTGTATGAAAATCCTAAAGAAATTTGAAATAGCATATGGAAAAGAGTTTTTTTGTAGATAATGTTTCCAGTCATATATCAGAATCAGAATCAGAATCAACTCCACAATCTTTAACATCAAGCATTTACTAAGATAATCATTGAGTAATCAGGATGTCACTAGATATACAAAATCTTTACTTACATTACCAAATATTCAGTACCTGGTCCAAGGTTTAGATGTACTTTTACAAACTGATTTGGACGGAGATAAGCGCACGAAAGTGATTCAATTACGTGATGGATTGTTGTCTTACATCAATAGCATTTTCACAGATTACGAATAGACAATAAGATTCCGGTATCATATTCCGATAAACTGAATAATCCAACTCTATAATATTTTTAATATTGGTACATTCAGCGCTTTCGATAGCAGGTAGTGATTCTAGTGGCGGTGCAGGAATCCAAGCAGACATGAAAACAATGTCTGCATTGGGAATATATTCATGTACAGTAATAACAGTGATCACTGCACAAAGTACATCTAATGTAGATCACATTCTTCCTCTTGGCGCTCAGGTTATTAAAAAACAAATAAAATCTGTTCTTTCTGATATTCCGATTAGTGCAATCAAAATTGGAATGGTTTACAATAATGAAATAATTACTGCGGTAAGTGATGTCTTAGATTCATGTAAGATTCCGATAATACTTGATCCGATAGTCTCTGCTGGAACGGGGGCCCAGTTACTTCAAAAAGAGTTTCTAAAAGATTTTAAAAATAAACTAATTCCAATTTGTGATGTAATTACTCCCAACATCCATGAAGCAGAAACGTTGTCTGGAATCAAGATAAAAACTGAGGAGGACATAAGAAAAACGGCACTAAAAATACAAGAATTGGGTGCAAAAAATGTAATAGTAAAAGGTGGTCATTTTAGAAATGCCAATGAAACAATTATTGATATTATGTTAGATGAACAGAGAAAGTTTACTATCTTTAAGAATCCAAGGATGAAAATTGTTGAAACACATGGAAGCGGTTGTAACTTTTCTGCTGCAGTAACATCTTTTATGGCCATGAAATATCCAGTTGTAAATGCATGTTTATTGGCAAACAAGTATGTTCACAAATCTATTATTAAGACTGTGAAAATCGGTAAAGGGATTCCAGTCAATAATCCCATATCATCAATGTATGAAGAGTCCTGTCGATATCAGGTAATAGAAGAATTAGGTAAGGCCGTTGAAACTTTGGTAAATATGAAAAATTTTGCATACTTGATACCAGAAACACAATCAAACCTTGTCTATGCAATACCAAATGCTAAAGGAATTGAAGATGTGGCAGGGGTGAGCGGCAGAATTGTAAAGGTAGGAAACAAGAGTGTGCCAACTTCAGGTATTAAGTTTGGAGCTTCAAAGCACGTAGCTTCATCGATTCTTGAATACATGAAGACCAATCAAATGGTTAGATCTGCACTTAACATTAGAAATGACAAGAGTATTCTTTACAAATGCAATAGGCTTTTTAAAACAAGTCAATATGAAAGAAATTTAGAGCCAAAGACAATCAAAGAAAAGGAAGGCAAGTCCATTTCATGGGGAGTTAGGATGGCTCTCTCGAAAAATCCCGATGCTGATGTCGTATATCATTCAGGAGACGTCGGAAAAGAACCAATGATAATAATATTTGGACAAAGTCCACAAGAAGTCATAGATAAAGTCAAAAAAATACTTGACCTTTGAAACTTTGAAGAGTTTTTACTTATATTAGAGTTCAATTTATCTATAATTTTAAATGAAAGCCATAATTTTAGCTGGAGGCCTTGGAACCCGACTTCAACCCTATACCTTTTTCATTCCAAAACCGATGTTACCTCTCGGCAATAAACCGCTATTAGAACACATTATTGAATGGCTGAAGAATGATGATAATGATATTGATCACATCATAATCTGTGTCAGTTATTTACATAGAACTATAGAAGACTATTTTGAAGATGGTAGCAGGCTTGGAATAAAAATAGAGTATGCAAGATCTGATAGGCCGCTTGCAACCGCAGGGCAGCTATTGACAGCCAAGAAGTATATCGACGACACATTCGTTTGTGTGTATGGAGATTCCATCTATGAGTTCTCACTTAGGGAAATGATAAAAGAGCACGACAGGCTTGATGCGTTTATTTCAATGGCATTATTATCATACGAAACTAGACTAAAGTATGGTTTTATTGATGTAAATGGAGATAATAGGGTCACTACATGGAATGAAAAACCCGAAATAAAGGGATTGATAAATATAGGATGCTACGTGATGGAACCAGAATTTATTGATTTGATACCATCCTCAAATGCTTATGGAATGGATGACGCAGTTCGAAAAGCTCTTGATATGAAAAAGTTAGTGAATGGTTTTAAGATTGATTCAGGATTCATTGACATAGGTGATAAAAAATCATATTTACAAACCTACAAGAAATATGTTGAGAGATTGGGAAAAATATAAGTCATGAGTATCGTCTTCTTTGAAGATACCAGTTGGAAAAATTTTGTTCCTCTTAGCTACACGAGATCTTTGTTTGATATTAAAATAGGATCAATAACGACCCATGAACAGTTTAGTAACAACTCTCCGAAATTTCTTACTCGCCGATACCTCGAAGGAGTAACAAAGGAAAGACATCCAGATAATGCAGTAAATAAATTTGAATACAATAATGACGATATATTCATTAATTCATTATTCATTCCTCTAACATCGTTCTTCAAAAAATGGAGTGTCAAAAAGAGATTTCTAATATCATTTGGAGGTAAATTACTAATGGGAAGAATTGATAAATCAGACATGGAATACATTTACGAATCGGTAATTGATGATAAGAAAATTAATAGTAACAGCATACGTACTGAAATAACAAATATCAATGAGCTGGATGAATGCGGTACCTTGTACAGTTGGCCATGGGAACTCATAAACCGACTTAAGGAAACACTCAAGTCTCAAATTATCAAAAGGAAAATTCCAAAGGGAGTCAAAGTTATCGGTAATAACCCTGTGTATATTGATAAGACATCAATGATAAGTCAGGATGTAGTCCTTGACGCAAGTGAAGGTGGAATCTATATTGGTCCGCAGTCTGCTATTTATCAATCTTCAATCCACGGACCAGTTCATATTGGAAAGAACACTCAGATCAAGCCATATTCCATAATCAATAATTCATACATTGGTAACAATTGTCGCATAGCAGGCGAAATTGATTCTTCAATAATTTTAGATTATAGCAACAAGTCTCACCTAGGATATCTGGGTCATTGCTATGTCGGCGAATGGGTAAATCTTGGAGCAAATACAGTCACCTCTGACCTCAAAATGACATATGGAACAGTCTCGATGAAAATGGGGGACCAAAAAAAAGATACAAAGTCAATCAAATTGGGTTCTTTTTTTGGTGATATGTCTAAAACATCAATAGGTACAAATATTTATTGTGGATTGAAGATAGGCGTATCTTCACATGTTTACGGCAACATTTTTTATAACGTTCCTTCGTATGTGATATATGGCCAGGGCATAGGAGCTGAAAATGCAGAAATGAATATTTCTTCGTCAATTAAATTTCAAAAAAGGATGATGTCGAGAAGAAATGTGGATATGTCATTAGAATATGAAAATATGATGAGGACAGTTTTTGAAAAGACAATCAATGAAAGAAAAAAGGATAAAGTGCGCTCGCAAATGTTTACTATACATTAGTTACATGTAATCTATGATTTGTTTTTCCTTCCAGAGACCAATTCTTTGATGTAACCAAGGGTAAAAATTCGCGTCACCATTCTCAAATTCCTTTTTGACTATTCTTACAATATTCTTTGATACTTTTCCTGGTTCACCATAGATCTTTCTCTTTTTCTTCAACTCAAGCCCAAGGCCTTCCTTTCTGTTAAATGCCTCATCAATCAAAGTAGTTATCCACGAAGAATTTACTGGTGGAATTAGTATATTGCCACGGGCATCAAAAATGGTTTCTGGCCTATCAGTATTTAGTCTAACCGTTAGTGATAAAACGTCAGGAAAGTAAAGTAATTCTTCTTGCATTGAACCTGAATCTGTCATTTCTGCCCAACAATGTCCGCTATCTAAAAATTCTATTACATGAGAATATTCTTTCCACAGTGGAGTTATTATAAACTTGTCCGGGTAATCTTTTGCCAGATTAAGTAGGTTTTGTTCCAAGTGATATGATCTTAAAGCAGATTTCATAGCATTTAGCATGATAAGAACTAGTTTGTAATCCGTATTTTTTACCAAGTAGGATATACTCTTAATAATGGATGAAAATCTGTGTTCTGTAAGATTTTCTCTTCTATGAATATCCATCCTGATCCATTCTCCTTTTTCTAGCTTTGGGTAAATGTCAAACACACTAGTTTTAGGCTTATTTTTTCTCTTAATCTCAATTGCATCGACAACGGAATTCCCAACTACGTGAATAAACTCTTCTGGATATCCTTCTCGGACTAAATTATCCTTGTTGAGTTGCGTTGGCGCAAAGAAAAATTGTGTTCCTGCAGAACATATCCAAGTATCTATTTGTTCAGGAAATGGTTCTTCTCTTGCAAGGAACCACCTGCCTTCAAATTGTGAATCTACAAATTTTTCAACACTCGACTTTGTTGGGTCCTCATTAACCTTCAGGTATTTTATAGATTCAGGACTCATGGATCTTAATCCAGCTTCATTTTGGGCTACCTTCTGACCCATTCCAAAGACCCATGCAAGAGGGGCAATACCTGCAACAAGGGTATCCCCATGAACTATTGGTAGGAGTTGGGAAAAATTTCCAAAGTTCTTTTTCAGATACCTGCCAAATGATCCAAATTTTAATATCAACTCACTGGCTTTTTCCATTAAGTCTCCTCTGATTTGCAGATTACATGCGATATGATCCTGTAATTCAAATTCTTGAATACCAAAGCCAAGAAGATCGTCAAAGTGTTGGCCAGTATCTATCACGAAAGCGGGTAATTTTTGCTGTAATGCCTCAATCATTACAGGAGCCTGTTTATAAAAATCAGGTTTTGTCCCAATCACAACTGAAAGTACTGGGCTATTCAAATCATGAGAAAGCTTGTAACTTTTATCCAGAACATTATGAAAAATCTCAATGGGAAGAATTTTCCGTTTAAAGTAAATATTTTTTATTGGAACTTTTTCACTCAAAAATTTTCTTCTCCAAATGGTCTTTTTATTTTGCCTTCTCTCATCATGACAATAATCCCCAATATAATAACTCCAACTCCGGCGGCCAATAATCCATATGTTAGTGGTATAATTCCCGGAACGAAGAGAATTTGTGGTATTCTAGGTATCATATTAAGAATTAGAACATTACCTATTATAAGAACAATACCGGATATACAAATGATAATTCCTATTTTCCTTGAACCATAATATCTCACTAAACCGAATGTAATCCCTGCCAGTATTATTCCAGGTGCCGCGGATATGGACACAACTTGTATTAGAACTCCTTCAGGTTGAACTACGATATCTGGACCTTGTGATTGTGGACCGATTAAAAAAGAAACAAATGAATACATTAGTAATACAAACATTACAATCAATGCTACACTGGCTAATGATACAGAAGTTTCGAGTTTTACCATTATTTATCGACTTTTACTAATTTACTCTTATTCTCACTTAATTCCAATTACATCTCCAAATTCTTTTCTGGCAGCAGACCCCAAAACTTGTGCAGATTTTTCTGGCGACACGTGATTAACGTAGACACCAAACCCTCTCTCTAAACCTGACCAATTATGTAGTTGTGGGTAAACTTCAATATGCCAGTGAATCTGTCGGCTATTTTTCTTTTCGGGCGACAAGTGAAATATCAAGTTAAAGGATGGCTTTTGCAAGATTTTGTCCATCCCACCCAAAGTAGATCTCAGAATAAGCGCAAGATCCGTAAACTCCTTTTGTGATATCTTTGAGAAAGATGTAGTATGGCGCTTGGGGTAAATCCAAAATTCATAAGGATATGTAGAGGCCCAAGGCGAAATAGCGATATAACTTTCCGTATCTAAAATTTGTCGCGGACCACCTGTTTCTGTGGAAATTATGTTGCATGCAGGACAGTTACCATTTTCATTGAGATATCGATTTGATGCTTCTGCCTCAGATTCAATGATTGGTGGAATCGTTGAAAAAGTCATTAAATGGAAATGAGCATGCTCAATATCACTTCCTGACAGAATACCACTATTTACGAAAATGGAAACATATGTTACACTCTTCTTTGTGTAAAGATGACTAAGGTAATTCTGTAATACCAAAAGAACATTGGACCATTTTTCAATCGATAGTCCTGGTAAATTTTCTTTATGATCCGGTGTGGCTACTACGATATAATGATAACCATATGCGGGTTCGCTATACAGAGGTTTGTCCCTGTAGCTATTTTCATTCTCGGATGAGACCACGGGATTTGAATTCGGGAAAACTCTGACATCCCAGTTTTCGATAATATTTTCTTCATTATCAGACAATCTTTGAAGCATACCTTCTTTCACAACTAGCGATAGCACCGATGGAGGAGTCATGCTTTCATTTCCGGGACAATAAGGACATTGTTTAGTATCATTTTTTACTTTATATGAATCAGGAGGAAGAACTACAAATTTTTCAAGAATGTAGTCTTTTCTTAATTCCGCCAACTCGATATTCCTAAAAAATCCTCCAAGTACCTTTAATTAAAGGTTCTGTGGCCCTGATCTTTTTTATTGACTAAATTTACGTTCTTGCAGATACGTTTTTCAAAAGTTAGAAAATTCAAATTCTAGAAATTAAACTTCAATCTTCATTCCTGCTCAAATGGGATGTGATTCTGATTTGCTAGATGAAATAGCCGTACTTTGATGCGCCAATAACCCTGCCTGATTTTGATTCCCTCATGACCGTCGAGCTTGTAGGGACATATGAATAGATAGGAACTCGATAGACTGTACCATAGATGCGAACGAGTACGAACTCGTATCTCCAGAGCAGATATCTATCTGTATCGTTCAGCAGACTCGGCAACCCTATTAATGAATCCGTCTTGGTGTTGGCTAGTTGCAAATTTTCACTCCAATCAGGATATCTTGTCCAAAGCTGCTCTGCTGAGATGGGCCTGTTTCGTGTATATAGAATATGTGGCTTGTACGCTACAATCATTCCAAGAATAACCATAGCAACTCCCAAAAGAAAGAAACCATGCGTACCACGGTTTATTGTTTCAAGATTAAGATAACCAGTGTATGCTTTGTAGTAAAATGGACCCAGTGAGTTTCCTATTGCAGATGGAATCGCAATACTTCCATAAAGCAGAACTATACCCAGGCATGAAATCGCAACAGGTACTAATCCTTTTAATAAAACTGAAATGAATATGATTACCAGTATTAGAATTGTGGCGATATGTAAAAAGTCAAAAAATCCTGAGTGAGGGTCTAGTAATGACAGGGAAAGGTAAACGTGTATCACAGTTAGTAACAGTATACCTATTATTGCAAATCTAAGCAGAATCATGTCATTGCTCCTTAGCCACAATAATCCGTACTTCATGAATAATATTATCACTAGAAATAAATAAATTTTGACGTCGCTATTCTATTCTTGGCCAAGAAATTGAAAAGTAACAGGAATGTTTTCATTAACAATGAATTACTAGTCAGATCACTTGTAGCCATGCCAAACCACCTGACTTTAGATGGGTTTCAAAAATTATGCAATATTACGAGCAGGACAACAACAAGAGAAGTGGTGGAATATCTCGTTAATCATGGAATAGGTCAGATATCAAACGGTTCAGTAATGTTTTCTGGTACCGACAAACTAGACACGATTCTTTTGGCCATTAGTACTGGATGTGATCCTGAGAGATTGTCAAGAAAAATACAATGGAAGGATTTTGAATTATTTACATCGCAGCTAATAGAATCGGCGGGATATTCTTTTGAGAGAAATGTAGTTTTCACCAATCCTAGAATCCAGATAGATGTAATTGGATTTTACCATAAAATCGCAATATTAATTGATTGCAAGCATTGGATGAAGATTAATGGTTTTGATATTGCAAAATTTAGCTCAAACCAGATCAGGAGGGCGGAGATATTCCTTGACAAAAGAAAAGATATTGAATCAGCTATTCCAATTATAGTCACCTTATATGAGCATAATTGCAAT
>DASVGC010000225.1:0-5026 GCA_036379735.1 Nitrososphaeraceae archaeon | reverse complement strand
GTTATTGCAAACCTCTTACCAGCACCAACTTCGATTCCAATATAATCAATCGGGTCTCCTTCTCTAGGCATGAATGTTATTATTTGTCCTCCCTCTAATTCTTGAAGCTCAGCAAAACACGAATACTTCAATCCAGAAATATGAGCAGACCTTGGTCCAACATCGGTTATCTTTTTACCCGACCATCTCACAAGAGAACCACCAGCAATTCCGACCACTTTCACATCTAAAGATTTTATACATGTTGGATGATCCATTATAGTAACGTACTTAACTTCAGGCTTACCATTTTTAATGACACAAATATTTGTTGATGTACCTCCAACTTCTATGAAAATGCCATTAAGTATTTTTAAATGTAGTAACGCCCCTGCGACACTTGCAGCGGGTCCTGATAAAACTGTCAAGATCGGTTTAGTCTTAAAAGTATTCATATCAGTTACACCACCATCTCCCTTCATTATTGTAAGTGGAGCGGAAATTTCTTGTTGACGGACAGCTTTTTCTACGTATTTTGCAGTGCCAATGGCCTTTAATAATATACTAGCGTTTATTGCAGCAGTTAAGGTCCTAATTTCAAGACCATATATTCCTGTTAATTCATGACCTGCAGTTGCAGGTAGATCTGATTTTTGCATAACATAAAGTTCATTACTAGGATCATCGACGCCATATGCTTCACTAACAATGAGAACTGTCGCGCCCTCATCCTTCAATTCTTTTATTATCTGTGAAATCTCTTTTTCATCCAAAAACTTTGAAGTATCTAAAAACCTATAACATGTTTTCAAATATTTATTCGGTCCAAGCTTAACATTACCCAGGTTTGTTCTTTTCATGATATCATTTTTCTCCAAGCTTACTCCCATTCCAATAATTCCTACCTTTGTCGTGTCGCCTTCTAATAATGCATTTACGGCCTGTGTTGTACTATGAGATATTAATTCAATATTTGATTCATTTATGCCCTCCTTACGTATTAGCTTGATTAGCGATTCTACGATACCTGTTGATACACCCTCTTGTGAGAAATGAGAAGTCGGAACCGTAACCTTTCCGATTATCCTACCAGTATCCATATCTATTGCTACTGATTTGGTAAACGTACCCCCAACATCAACACCAATTCTTACCCTGTTCATCTTGAAAACCGGATGATATTTTTTCTCATCATCATTTATTATTTAAATCCTGTTGGAACGGGGGATTAGGGAGAAAAGTCCTGATAATGGCAATAGCAATTTGTTGTTTGATCCAACTAGTATGATATCAGGTTTAAAATATCCTGTTGGTGTTTTAATGTAGGCATCCAATCAATACTTTCCATAATCCTTTTTGAATCATCATTTAACGCCTCAATCACACGCTTAATAATTTCTTTACTAGCTTTTTTTGTGGTGTCAAATTCAATAATTTTTTGCTTTCCGAATTTTTTAATGCTGTCATACAACGTTATTCCTAGAACCTCGCTTGTTATATTCTGCCTTATTTTTAATATTGTATATTTTCTTTCCTTAAATGTCTGTAAAAGAAATTGTGGTGAACGCCGTAGGACTACGACCAGATCAGCCTGACTGGGCATCAATAAGTATGGAGCAAGATGTCCTGAAATAATCACATCATCATATTGTTTGATTTCCTTTCGTAGCAATATTGATGCTTTTTTAATATACACATCGTACACACCCAAAGTCTTATCGGGATAAACCAGCTTATTCTTAATTACAAATTCATTTAGATTGATTATTTTGAATCCTAACCTTTTTGATAACAAATTGCTAATAGTACGTTTTCCCACTCCCGGATTGCCTGTAATAACGATTCTTGACAACTTTGATAATTACAATAACTCTAATTTATTCTGTCGTTTCTAATTTGTTATATTTACGATAATCACATGTATAAATCTGCATTAATAAAAAAATTAGTTCTGATAATATGGACCAAAGTACAAAGTAAAACATTCTTTAATTTCGTGCACTCGATAATTAGACTCAAACTGGCATTGTACAAATTATATAGGACTCAATAATTTAGATAAAAATTATATAGTCAGTAATTAACCAGGTTTGTGTTGTCTAAATCTAAGAGGGTCGTATCGAGGACTCCTATTACAGATTCATTAAAGAGAAAATTTTGTATTATTACATATGAGGATGGTTCTAAAGAGACTATATTCGAAGGGAAATAGATATGATTCTGATAACGCTCGTATCATACAATATGCCAATTTTTTAGCACATTTTTATAAATATCTTAATTACTATTAAAAGAATAAAAATGAAAGACTTAAAACCCGTCTGTACAAACAAGTGATTATTAGATGAAAATAACTATTTTAGGCTCCGGCAAAGAAGTCGGACGTTCAGGATTTCTGGTAACATCAAACAGTACTAATGTTTTATTAGATTATGGAGTATTGTTAAAGAGAGAACCAACTTTTCCAATTCACGTGAGACCAAAAGATATCAGTTCAGTCGTTCTTACACATGCTCATTTGGATCATTCAGGATACATTCCGTCACTGTTTTTGTCCGGCTCCAATATCTCAGTCTTGGGAACAAACCCAACATTCGAACTTTCTGATTTACTTATTGAAGACATGCTCAAAATATCTGGATTTTATTTGCCCTTTGAGTATGCAGATTTGAACAATATGATGAGTCATTCAAGAACCTTACAATATAAGGAAAAACATTTGGTTAATAACATGGAAATCACTTTACACGAAACTGGGCATATTATCGGTGGTTCCTCAATACTCGTAGAAAGTGAAGGAAAGCGTATTTTTTACACAGGAGACATTAATACGAGAGGCTCAAAACTACTGCGACCTGCAGATTTAGATTTACCCGAAGTTGATATCCTAATTATTGAAAGTACCTATTCTCAAACAGAACAGACCCCAAGGGATGAATCAGAGAAAAATCTAGTTCAATTTGCCTATGAGGTGGTTGAAAGAGGAGGAACACTCTTCATACCGGCCTTTTCGGTCGAAAGAGCACAAGAAATTGCGTGTGTTTTGAAGGCTAATGATTTCAAACATAGGATTTCAATGGACGGGATGGCATTAAAAGCCAACGAAATAATGTTAAGAAATCCGTCATTTCTAAGAGATCCTGACGGATTTAAAAAGATATTATCGGAAATCGAATGGGTTAAAGGATGGCATAGAAGAAAACATTTGGTAAAAGAGCCAGGAGTAATAATCTCTCCTGCAGGAATGCTTGTAGGTGGAACAGCACTGTTCTATTTGCAAGAAATAGCAAAAAATCCCAAAAATGGTATTGCATTAGTATCGTATCAGGGTAAAGGCACACCAGGCAGACTACTCCTTGAAAAAGGACTCGTATCAAATAATGGAAAAACAATGAAATGCCTCGCAGATGTAAAACATTATGAATTTTCCGGACATAGCAGTAGAAAAGAACTATTTGAGATACTAACTAGAATCAAAGGAAATCCAAGAGTTCTTACTGTTCATGGTGATGATATGTCATGTACAAAGTTCGCTTCTGAAATTAAAGAAAAATACGGATTTGATGCTATAGCTCCAGATAACGGACAGATTGTGGAAGTAAATTAAGAAAAATGAGCTGCAATCTCAATCCGAATCAATTTAATACGAGTGATTGGCTGGAAACTATTTTATAATGTTAATATTTACCCTAGATCTAATGCGTAGTTTTAGTTTAACAAGAGACGTTGTTAATTCCAAATTAGTTTGGTTAACTGTCCTATTCTCCTTGTTGCTAACTAATTCATTTGTGCTCTATTCGCATGGTCAACAGACAGATCAAAAATTCTTTGGGGTAAATATGAAAGGGTATCACACAAGTATGCCTCAGAGCAGAACTATAGGGAGTATTATGCCGGCAAACTATTTTGACGATAGCTTTAGACTAATTTCAGAGGCTGGAATGAATCATGTGAGGTTCGTATTTTATTGGGAAGCTTATGAAAGAGATCCAACTAATTTCATGCTCGAGCTTCAATCTGTTGCTCAAGCCGCAGATAAATATAACGTCAATGTCGTTTATGATAACCACCAATTCCACACTTCTTCCTGGTTTAATCCACAAAGAGGAACAGGATTCCCTTCTTTTCTATTCCAAGATAATCCGGCATATCCTGCTGGAAATGGTGGTGGACCCAAATATGCACCTGCAAAAGCATGGTGGACGGATTGGTGGAATCGAGCTGTGAAAGACACCAATGGGACTGACGGTTGGACTCTACAACTTGAATTTTTGAAAAAAATTGTGGGTGCTGTAGACAGCCATAAAAGCACCTTGGGTTACGAAATTCTGAGCGAACCACAGGTTCACAGTGTGGATCAATGGGAAAAAATTGGAAAATTTAATACATTTATCGTTCATGAATTGAGGAAATTAACAAGTAAAGTACTTGTTTACAGCATGAATATCCCCATAGATCTGAAGAGTCCCATAACTTTAACACCAGAAAACTTGGCAAAAATGAATCCTCAAAACAGTACCAACATAGTTTTTAAAATAAGCATATATGGATTGCCAACAGAGAGCTCGTATCAACAACAAAAATTTAGCACGTTTCTTAAGGCTTCTAATATCACAGGTGTTCCTATATACGTGGGCGAATGGAACAATGTACTACGAGAGCAAGTTATTAATGAAGACGGATCTCCTGTTTTTGAAATAAATCCTTTTGCAAGTGACATAAATCAAGAACAAGCAAATCTATTTGTTAAAACATTTAAAGATCTTGGTATTTGGGGTCTAGCATATTGGAAATGGGACTTTGTCTCTTTAGATACTCCAAACTTTAATTTGATTTCAATTAATGACAACGGAGAAATAACTACGAATAAATATTTTAAACAATTGGAAATTGCATTAGAGACTAATTTTGGAAATCAACAAGACCGATAGACTATGAAGAATTTAATATGATTAATCATATAATTTTATAAACGATTGATATCTATATGATAATAAAAAACACAGATCCCTACAAAATAAAAAAATGCACAAGTTGTAAAAAAGAT
>DASVGC010000224.1:0-6166 GCA_036379735.1 Nitrososphaeraceae archaeon | reverse complement strand
TATCTAATTTATCTTCTGATGAAATAGAGAGTATTAACGTTCCTTTGTTTGGTAATAAATTTATTTTAAGATGGGAGGCTGATCGTAATCTTAAACAAAAACTGATGATAGAATCTAGACTACAAGTGCCTGCAGAAATAAATTCAAAAAGCGAAATTAAGGATCTTTGCATTGTAAAGTTACACGGAGCAGCAGGAGGTAAGGGATATTTTCTTACCTCAGATCAGAATGGTTTCGAAAAGGGGTTCCACAGACTTTTGAATGATAATGTCGTTACTAGTGAGAAGGATCTATATATTCAAGAATATGTGAAAGGAGTTCCTGTATTTCTACATTTCTTTTATTCTCCTATCTCTGGAGAAATAGAGTTTATGGGTGTAGATAGGAGATATGAATCGGATATAGACGGTATCTCGCGAATTCCCGCAAAAGATCAGCTTAATGTTCCTACAGAACCTACGTACAACGTTGTGGGAAATATCCCTTTAGTTTTAAGGGAGTCGCTATTAGAAGGAGTATACCACATGGGTGAAAATTTTGTTGAGGCTTCCGAAAGGCTCGTTCCACCCGGGATCCCCGGACCATTTTGCTTGGAAGGTGTATATAATAAGGACGCAAAATTCATTTCTTTTGAATTTTCTGCACGAATTGTTGCCGGCACTAACCTGTACGTGTCTGGATCCCCATATTCGGACTTTCTATTTCAGAACAATATGAGTATGGGAAGAAGGATTGCATTAGAAATAAAAAACGCAATAAACAAAAGAAAACTTGACAAAGTGCTCACATAGGAATCCAATGTTCGCGTTAGATAACTAATTGATTGCTAAATTAGATCTATTGAATTTATCAAACCATATATTGGGTTTTTCAAAAAATGTTCCAAGCTCTTCTTGTCTTTAATATCCATAACTATTACTTTTTCATTCACAAGTGATACTGTCATAGGAACATCTTTCCATTCTAAAACTCCATTAGTATAAATATCTACATTGCAATTAAAACCCGAAGAATTGTCACTTTTATTTTTATATATGATCCCAAGTCTGTCTTGGAGGTTGCGGTCAGCTGACTCATTTGATCCAGGTTTGTAAACGATTGTATGAAAATGAATACCTCTCCCATCAACCTCAATCATTGTAAAGTTGCTTTTGAAATAAGTTACATTATCCTTCAAGACGTCAATTCTCCATTTTCCTCCTAGAAGATATTCGGCCGATGAATTGGTATTGATGTCCTTGATAATGGGTTTTGTATTATTAGATGAATCCTGCATAAACAGAATAGTATTTATCGTTCCCTCAGCATTGAAAGATGAATTTGAAGATTGATAAACAAGATCTGATATATTTGTCCCAGAAGTTTGTCCATAGATATTTGAGTTAACATAATCATATTCATCAGCGATAAAGATCTGAAGATAAATCCCAAATCCGATCAGATTGATAATTGAAAATATAAGCCAGTGGCAACTCGATATCATGACTCAAAATTAGAAATTTAACATAACTTAAATTTTACATTTCTAGTATCTGATTAATTAGAAACTCTTAATTTAAGGTGGTATGGAATGCATCAACAGATTGGACTGTTATAAGCAAAATTGAACTTGAATGCATGCCTTTTTATTTAAATCCAGTTGGTAGGCTAGATTGCTATATCACACAAAGCTAAATCCAGCGATTTGTTCGGCTCGCATATATTGATTTTTTATCTCTTAAATTTGATTTAACGAAGTGCTGAATGAAGCTGCTCTTTTTGCGTATGTTTCGAATAATATTCTATCGATAAATTCAGATTTAACTTAGTAAAAAAGACTCTCTCCTTTTCTTACCCTTTCATCTTTCCCAATTTACTTATACTTTGTTTAGTATCAACTTAGACAACAATGTTGAACACGAAAAATGTGTTAATGCTTGTGATACTGTCGGGAGGCTTGTTGACAGTGATTACAGGAACAGCCATACCAAATGTTGTACCGGTGTTCGCAGAGGAAGATGAATGTGAAGACAATGGTGATGACAGTTGTAACGAACAAACTCAAAAGACAAAACTGGAAAACAAATGTAAGATAGAGAATGAAATTGAAAATGAAGATCGCAGCGACGAAAACATCAACGGTGAAATTGTTAACGGCGACGTAATTTGCAATATATCCACAGTCAGTGAGGAAGACAATGTTAGTAACGAACCAGGCGATGTCGAGATTTGTCACAGACCATCTGGCAACCCAACACAAGAGCAAACATTAAGTCTGTCTCAAAATGCGGCCGACAGTCACCTAAATAACCATCCATCCGATACACTTGGCCCTTGTGAGAATGAAGACATCTTCGGACCAATATCTTGACATATCCAATGTATATAATTAGGTACAAGTGTGCCACTCCTTTTCATACTTTTTTGTTGTAATGTAGACGGACCTTTTTTACTAACAAATTTGACACCAGGACTATTCAATACTAGTTTTCTGATAAGTTTACTTTGTAATAACTGATATTTTACAAGCCAACTTCTTATATCAAAGTTTTGATGTAAAGTTACTACCTGATAAACTTTATCTATCTTATTTTTTCCTTATCATATAAATTGTAATTACTGCGACGCCACCAAGTAAGGCCAACGCAATGACAGAATTTTGAGTATCGCTTAACGGATTTGGAGGAGTCTGATGTGGAATAAATACCTGAAAGGACGCCAAGCTGATAGATTCATTTCTGTCGAGCCGAAGCAACACTTGATGAGTTCCGTCATCAGGGAACAAATAATCGACAGAAAAGTCTCCATCTTGCACAGATACGTTTTGAAATTTGAAGAGTCGCTGCCCATTGGTGACTGTAACCTGTGCTATACCTTCTGGTGTATGATCCCCTGTTTGCAAGTTCGTAACACTAAATGCCAAATTAGTGAAAGCGTCTATAATGGGTTTCTCAGGCGAGTATCCGAATTTAATCTGAATGTTATCTTTAGTGCTGTTCCAAACTTGAATATTATTGGATTGAGTTAAATGAGCATTACTTGAATTACAAGAAAAGAAGACAGTAATTACGAAAAACAATATCGTGGTTAAAGATATCATATTTTGATAATCGCTATTTATTTTCATGCTTGGCTCCATCTCACTACAAATAGAAAATCTCCTAAAACCATTTTATTGTTTCTTGAATGCGCTTGATTATTTACCAACCAACGCTCTACGTGAGATTTACAGGTAACAAAATATCGTCTTTTTCAAAATTGATTTTAAATACTTGGATTTGAATTGACATGAATTCTAAAAGCAGCTTTTATTGCATTTTAAAATATTAAAATTAATATACTATCACAAAATCAAAGAGACTGATGTTCCAGGTTTCAGTTGACAATTATGGAATAACGGTGGGCATCGAAGATAAAACGATGTATCTTGATCCAAATAAGCAACCTAATTCTGATTTCATTTTTATTTCCCACGCACATACCGATCATCTACACAAGAGTGTCAAAGAGAATGGTAATAAGATTATCACCTCAAGAATAACTCACAAAATAGCAAATCATCGAGGATACAAGTATAGCGATACTTTCGAGGCACATGGTTTCAAATTATTAGATTCAGGACATATACTTGGATCAAATGGGCTACTGATAGAAGATGAATTGTATTACACGGGTGATATATCCATACGAAAAAGAGCGTTTATGAATCCTGCCATTATTCCAAAGGCAAAAACTCTGATAATAGAGTCAACCTTTGGCCAGCAAGATTATATTTTTCCAAGATTTGAAAGCACAATACACAAGGCCAATTTAATAATTTCCGAAATGTACCATCAAGGCATACCAGTTATTTTGTTGGGGTATACTCTAGGAAAGGCTCAAATTTTGACAAATGTGTTTAGACATTGGAAACCACTAATTATTCACGATTCGATACACGAAATGAACAAGATATATTCAGAATTTGGTATCAATATGGATAACTACGTTACCTTCTCTGAGGCAGAAAAAAACAACATGTTGTCATCTCGTAGTCCTTGGCTAATGATTGCTCCTATTGAATCATGCAGAAATGGATTTTTGAATCGTATCAAGACAAAATACGGTGCATTATCTATTGGATTTAGTGGATGGTCTGTAAAACCATATTACAAATATGCAATGGGATTAGATCATTGCTTACCCTTAAGTGACCATTGCGATTACAACGATTTGATCGCAGTAGTAAAGAAATGCAATCCTGAAAAGGTATACACATTTCACGGATTTGCAGATGGGTTTGCACGAGATCTGCGTTTGATTGGATTTGATGCAGATCCACTTGTTTACTCTAAAGGTAAGGCCCGTAAAGCACCACTCAAACTTGACTCCTTTTTTGGCAAATCAAGGGATTAAATAATCTGGGTAAATTACATCTTTTATTGTAATACTACGATCTGATACCCTAGATCACTTTCTTTCTTGTTCTCTAAAATAGGGAATTACCTTTTTGCCAAAGAGCTCTATGTTTTTGAAATAGCCATCTCCCCAGAATCTGATGATAAAGTGATTCGTTCCTGCTTCGATAAACCTTTCTAACATCTCTATTACATCATCCGGCTTGCCTACTCCTATTGCGCTCCTCGCAACATCATCGGGTATTTGCATTGCTGCTCTTTTCATTTGTTCCATCAATTCTGGCTTATTCATTGCATATTCTGTAAAGTATTTACGGAAATCAAACTCTGAATCCTGTTGAATATCATGAACTTTCAATAATTCGGGCTTGTACAAACTAACCTTGACAGCGTTTTTCATCTTATTCCACGCTTCTTCACCATCCTCGGTAAAGTAGACATCTACATCATTAGCGAATTGAAAATTAGAGATATCTCTACTATTTTTCTTTGCATGTTCCTTTATGACGTCTGCATGATGTTTGAACAACGCGGGAGTATAGCCAATTGGTATCCAGCCATCTCCATAAATAGCACACAGCTCTAGTGTTTTTGGTGCTCCAGCTGCAATATACACCGGTGGCCTTGGTTTCCTGATACTCTTTGCCTGTAAACATGCGTTAATCAGCTTATAGTATTCTCCATCATAATTTACTCTATTATCAGGATCAGAATCAAAGAGAGCTTCAATGACTTCTAACTGTTCTCTGAATTTAGTTACAGGCTTTTTGAATTCTATTCCAAAATCAACTACATTTTGTGCTTCTCCCGCACCGATACCCAGTATTGCTCGTCCGTTAGTAAGCCTATCTAACGTAATAGATGAAAGCGCAATAGTTGAAGGATGCCTTCTAATTGCGTCCGTCACGCAAGTTCCTAATTCGACATTTCTTGTGACCGCACCAATCGCCGCAAGTAATAACCATGCATCATTTACAACCGCATTTTTCCACTGCGGCACATTTGAGTGATCCATAGACCATATAGAATCAAAATCAAGCCTGTCCGCAATTTGACATGCGGTCATTATTTGAACTTCATCCAGACCTAGTCTGGCAATATTTAATCCTTGGGTAAAGCCAAATTTAGTTCTCATTTTATAATGGAATTATGCATCCATATGAGTATATAAGGTTTGGATGATTTGAATTAGGATGTCTACTCGTCAAATCTAGCAGAAGATTAGAATCTTCTAGAGACTCTTTTGTTTGAATATATATAAAATAGCATTATGCAGAAGAAAGGATGTGAATTCCAGCGATTCTAAAAATTCAGCACAAGACGGCAACAAGAAGACTTTAGTTCGATTGTTGATTAATGGCAAGGTTCAGGGTGTATATTTTCGGCTCAATATGCAACAAGTAGCAAAAGAAAATTCTGTTTTTGGGTGGGTGCGAAACTTAACTGATGGACGTGTAGAGGCATTAGTTGAAGGAAATAAAAAAGATGTTGATAAAGTCGTAGAGTGGAGTAAAAAAGGCCCCGAGAATGCTCGAGTAGATGACCTAAAAATAACCTATTTACAGTATGAGGGAAAATTTGATGATTTTGTTATACGAAATGACGAACCATAGCTTCACGATGAAGTCTGTATAGACATTGTATACAAATTCTGGATACTGCATTAAGTAACACTGATAAAAAAATAGAACCATTGCCGGAAACTACAAATAATTCAATAAACATGTCCTTTTATTATCAGAATAAAGGTTACTAATACAAGTAATTGATATTATTAATTAAGAAATAGG
>DASVGC010000223.1:0-3025 GCA_036379735.1 Nitrososphaeraceae archaeon | reverse complement strand
AGATGACAAAATTTTTAATGATTATAGTGAGAAAAAAATAGTTAATGCGTTTATTCAAAAGCCTATTAGAATAAGTGATCTCATGAGAGAGATTGATAGTCAATTGAAATCCTTAAAAATTGACAAAAATAATCATGATTCTGAACAGATAATGGTCAAATCGAAAAAGAAACGGATACCAACAGTTAATTAAACGGTTATCCTAATATCCACCATGAATCAAAAAGTACTTCTTTTAAGTGCTACAATGGCTATTTTCATTGTTGCAATTTCAACAAACCAAATAATGGCACAAAATGTTACGACAAATGCGTCCAATATGGCAGGAAACGTAACTGCTGCTGCTAATCAGACTGCTTCTGAATTAGGACAAAACGCCTCTTCAGCAATGAACAGTGCTGGTAACAAAGTAGGTTCAGCATTAGGTGAAGTCAAAGAGAATGTAAGCAACGTGGGTAACGAACTAGGACAAAATATGAGTAATGTAGGGAACGATATATTGAACAATACTGAAGATGCTCTTAAGAATGCTGGTAATGCTACCGCAGATGTATTAAGTAACATAAGTGGAGAAATTAAGGAAGGAATAAACGGAAAATAAATCCTCACTTTTCTTTTTAGTAGCGTTTTTATTTGCCTTCACGTTTTCGGTTCAATAATTCCTCATATTTTTCTTTAGATTTTAGATTTAAGGAAAAGTGATCAAGGCCAGGTTGCTTCGGATAGGCATTACCTATATCGTTACCCAACCAGGTATTGATGGCGATGTGATGGTGGTAAGAATCGGCAGCAAAGAAATTTGCACCAGGATATGAACAGGTATGATGGAGACCGAGCACCATAGAATAAAAATTACTTGATTTAATTAGGTCGGATACGTGTAAATGAACATGACCTATTACAGTATCAGCAGGCATGTGCCACTCTAAATGGTCTTCAGCGTCTATTAGCAACTGTTTCAAATTTAGATGATCGGTCTTCATTTCTATTTGAAAGTGGCCCGTTCTAATCCACTGGGACTTATGTCTATCTGTGTAAATCTCGACACCATTAGAATCTGGGTCTCTTAAGTAGAGCGATTCTGAAACTGCATGATCTGCAGCACCTTCAAAATAAAGTTGATTCGAATTATTAGTTGAATGCTTGAATATATTTGCTAGATGTCTTCTTGACGGTAACAAGATGGCAAAATGATATAGCCCTGCTTTTCGAATTGTCGATTGTTCTCCTCTAATCACTTTATTTCCTGTATCTATTCTACTTAGGTGTAAGAGATAATTTTTATTGTTACTGCCTACGGGTGAAAGTAATGCGTTATGGTCTGAAGCTTTTCCTATTAACTGGAATACCAGTAAATCGCGATAAAAGCTCAGAGATCTTTTGATATTGTGAACATTAAGTTTTACATTCGCTACAGACATGCAAGTACTAATCTCAAACGAACTGTTAGATTCCAAGTCCGATATTAGATGTTTCTACACCTTAACATTTACATCAAACCGAGTTGCCTCATCATTCCAACCACATCGTAGAATAGATTTTCCTCTAAAATTTTCTCATCTTTCCAGTGTGCTACTGTGCAAAAATCAACCTTAAAAGACTTGTTTGTAGGCTGTATTAATTTTCCGTCAATTCCCACTTTATTACAAAATGGGGATCTTATGGAGAAGGTGTCGGTCAATTTAGAGTTCCCGAGCATCTTGCGGTAGACTCAGAAGGGCGGGTATACATCTCTGATCGAAAGAATGAAAATATACAAATATTTGAACCAGTTCGCTGAATAGGAATATGGATATTAGAGGAAAGAAAAACTAAATGCCAAGTAATCGAACCAAATCATCCTCTTGTGCCCTTTTAATTGTGAATGCTACTGCTACTGTATCGACCTATAATTAATTCTCCTAAAATAAGTTAAGAAATTAAAATTCAGAAACAATATTACAACTTTAGAAATACTAAGTAATTGATATTAGTAGGAATCAACTCTTACAAGGATTGAAGTGTTAGTTTAGGAATCTACACTGTATGAACAAAAACAAAATGCCAAGGAGGGTGTGAGAATGAGCTTTTTGGACGCTTCAGTCAAAAGAACAAACACAATCACAAGATCCTCGGTTTCCGTAAAGATGGATCCTATATCTATACAAAAAATCCTAGTTCTTGTTGATGGAACAGAGATCTCTTTTAGGGCAGCAAGCTATGCAGCTAATGTTGCAAAACTTGTCAATGCTGAATTGATTCCAATTTACATAATTGAAGACGTAAAGCAAGGAGGCGCAATAGGTTTGATGGCAAAGTATGGGAAAATGTCTATAGTCCAAGCCTTTATGATGTCTAGAAGGCATTTGGCCGAAGGCTGGCTTAAGGAGATAGAAGATGGGGCACGGACATTAGGAGTAAAAGTAAAAAACGTGATCTTGGATGCTGACGGAAGAAATGAGAGAAAAATGCTATCAGAATATGCTATGAAAAATAAGATAGACCTTATAGTTATCGGTTCGAAAGGAGGTTCTAGATTTCTGGGACTTGGGATAAGTGGATTTACTAAATCTATTCTACATCACTCAACAACGCCAGTTTTGGTCGTGCGTTAATTCTCAAAACTTAATAATTGATTTGGAGGACTCAACAGTTCTGAGTATTTCTAAAGTTAGAGGTCTAATAGAAATGAAGTATTGTTGCCCAACTACTTTCTGAATCTTTGTAATGGTAATTCTATAGATTAGTCGTTTCTTAGACTAATTATCATTTTCTCACAGTGTTCATCTGTCCAAACGCCTATACCTTGTAACTTGCCTGTCCAATTTCCATCAGTTCTATCTGCACAAACGTCTGTCATTGCATTAAAGTACGCCTCTGTTACTGCGGCATTATTGCTTTTATCGGCATTTTTGGTTGCTTCAGTAAAATTTACATTACTAATTGCAAACCCTGCATTGTTCTTCAAATCCGTAACATATTGCTTTTCTAATTGTACATCATCTTTAGTACCCACACCATGACCGGATACGTATGTTTTAAAGTC
>DASVGC010000222.1:0-2330 GCA_036379735.1 Nitrososphaeraceae archaeon | reverse complement strand
AGTTTGTAATGCTAGCATGTCCGGTAAAACAAAACACAGAAAAAAATAGGATGTCAGTCTTCAGAAAGAAAATAATTACCCGCTGATTTCATGAAATCTCCGGTTAGAAAAATAATTCTTAACGATGAGATGGATGTTGTTTAGTTAATCTAAATTTTGGTATAATGTAACTCTTTCTTTGAGTCATAACAAAAAAAATGAGGATTCATGGAGTAATCAGTCTTTTCTGTAGTTCTGGGCGTCTTCCTTGGTTATTGAGAAGAAAACCTTATGTCCATCGAATCTCTCCACTAGACTTTTCGGCAGATAAAACTTGTCCTTGTCAACTACTCCTTTCTTTGTTACGACAATTTCTGGCTCTACTTCGTGCACTTCACCCAAGTCATAGTCATTTATACCTCGCGCTTCTTTCTTTACGATATCTTCCCAATTAGTTATGTTGCTCATATAAGGTATAGTTCAACATTTTTTATAAGTATTCAATTGTAGCTTCGTAACCTCTGTTTTAATTGTTGCCTAACGGCATTTTTACCCTTTTATAGCTTGTTGATGATAATAAATCCGGAGCTTTGAATTGAGTACAGTACTTTCTTACGATAAGGACCAAGTTAAAACGGACGGATCCATTGAAGATACAAAAGAAGGCTATAATGTCTGGGTTGACGTAGTAAATCCTGATGAGAAGGAACTTGATAGACTGGCCAAGAAATTCAGTCTAAATAGGGAAGCCGTTCAAACGTGCATCAATAAATCAAAAAGACCGGAAATTCGCCAGTTTGACAAACATACATTCACTGTGATCGTTGATATGAAAAATAAGGATCCTGAAACCTTACTCATAGAGCCCGTTTATTTTTTTCTGGGGAAAAATTGGTTGGTAACAATCCACTCTTCTGAAGTTGAACTTAAACAAATAGTAGATAGATTATTTAATATACAAAACGTAACTATAAAGAAAGCACGCATAGATGCGCTATATTATAATATTCTGGCCGGCCTTGTTACCAAATACGAGCAACTTTTAACTGCTCTAGAATTATCTGTAAATGAGTATCAAAGGAGATCCTTTGTTCGCCCATTACCGGCGATATTTGAAAGTATAGACATATTGTCGCGACAGGCCATATTGTTACGCAGACAATTTTGGCATGTGAGAAATATCATCAACTTTCTTTTACATACTGAGAAAGACAAAGATGATATTAAATATGTAGAAATGGTTCATGATGATATAACACAATTAATTGATTTTGTAGAATCATATGAAAGTACTATTAATTCGATAAGGGAGCTGTATGTTGCGAAGGTCTCGCTTCAAATTAACGACACAATGAGAATACTTACTATTTATACAGCGATATTACTTCCTCTTGCCCTCATTGCTGGAATATATGGCATGAACGGAATTGATTTAGAGAATATCACAAAAATACCTGTAGGTTTTGTAATTGTACTGGCGACTATGTTTATTACCGTAATAGCATTTGTTGTGTTCTTCATTAGAAAACGCTGGATAGTTATCGGAAGAGGGGAATTGGATGTTGAATCAAATTCAAAGTCCACACCCTCATCCTCAGCTGACTAACCTGAAGTGATTTGTTTCATTTGTTTCATATTGTTGATAACCGTCTCTAAATCATATTCTGGCATTACTACAACTTTGCCAAAGATATAAAATTAGGTTTCGGACTAACAAACTATCGCTAAAGCATACTCAGGCTATATTCCAGATTTCATCCAGCTTATTTTCGCCTTTGTATCTACATTGTTCTTGGCTGGCCTGTTTTTGTAATACCTGCGTCGAATCCCAAATAACAATGCTGCAAGCGAAATAAAACTTGCAGTAACTATCTCATATAGTATTATTGAATCAGCCATTCGATCTGGTTATTTTGACATAAATAAAAATCTAGGTTCGTCCTTTTGAAGCAACTGGTGTCATGAATTTCTTCAAAATATGACTACAAGAACTAAAATTTTCGGAAACCAGATTATCGAGGTGCTGAATACACAGCGGACAGCATTACTTTAAATCTTATTATGAACAAAAAGTAATGGATGTCCTCATCGCCGTATCATGAGAAGGCCCAGACAATGACCAAAAGGTCAGACATCGTCGATATAATAGCAAAAACAGAGAAATATCTGAATATTATGGGTGATTCTAAATCACCGGAGTTCTTGCTTTCTGACGAAATAACAAAGGCACTGCAACAGGCAAAAACCAAGGGAATAAGAATTAGGTTTATAACAGAAATTAATCAGGCAAATTTGAGCGTATGTAAAGAAATTATGAAATTTGTTGAAGTCCGTCAC
This sequence comes from Nitrososphaeraceae archaeon, assembly GCA_036379735.1. Classification (GTDB taxonomy): domain Archaea; phylum Thermoproteota; class Nitrososphaeria; order Nitrososphaerales; family Nitrososphaeraceae; genus TA-21. The sequence goes on along the minus strand of DASVGC010000222.1, from coordinate 14 downwards.
TTAGATAACGTTAT
>DASVGC010000221.1:0-5722 GCA_036379735.1 Nitrososphaeraceae archaeon | reverse complement strand
TTTTCAAAAACTTATCTAAAATCTCGATAAATTGTTCAAATACAGTATTCAGATATTCAAGATTGTCCATTCTTACTGGTAATGTTTTAAATTCAAATTGTGAACGGCCATACTCATAGTCAATTTCATAAGCACTTCCCTCGAGTTCCTTTATTAATGGCTCTGCATCTACTGGGTTGCCATTTTTATCAAGTAAGCATCCTTCGATTTCAACTCCTACTTTGAAAGTTTCATCAATCCTGTCTCTATCACGATGAACTTTTTCTCTTAATTCCTGATTCTCTTTTTCAAAAGTATCGACCAATTACTGTAAGTCTTGTTTACTTGTGATTTAAGTTATCTTAAAGTATGGGCAAATGTGATTTAGCTTAATTATCAATTAAGTTGTCCAAACTCTCAGCCTAGTGAATGGATAGACGTGGCTATGTGAGACCTGTCCAGTCCGTTGAGAGATTTGAAAAAATGAGAACAAGATCATAGAGGCACTCAACTTCATAAACACATTTATTTTGCTAGAATTACGCATCAATTAATTTGCAGGCAGAAAGAAAACGCCCTACCTGTCTTACGATAGTCGCCATACTTTTAATAATTGCTAGCATTTTCTGTTTGATTGTAGGAATTCTATCGATAGTGGCTGCAACAGTGGCAATTCCGTTTTTAGCTCAAGTTGGTGAGGACATTAAAATTGAGAGTAACCAATCTTCAGACTTTAATAGTACCGATATTAAGACCGCATTAAATGAAATTAAAGGATTGTCTGCATTTTCTGGACTTTTTCTACTGGTTGGTACAATTCTAATACCATTTGCAATTGCAGGATTTATAGTCTCATGGGGTCTCTTAAAAGGTAAAGGCTGGGCTCTGATTGGTGCGGTTATACTTATTATAATCTCCATATTTTTACGTGTTATTATTATTTCAATGGAGGGTATGGGAGAAGATGCATTAAGTATCGGTGGAAACATAGTTGTCTTTATCATACAAGGAATTATTCTGTGGTATCTATTCAGACCAAATGTCAGATCGTATTTTGGTAAAATAAAGATACAAGCACCTTGATGCCTTGGCTTCTGATTAGAATGAATTGGACTAAAAAGTTAAATTTTCAAAAATATCGGATGAATCAATAGAGGTCTGCAAGCATTACTGCTTAGTATCATCGTTCTATTTTATTCTCGTCCAGTCTGATTTTTATTAACATTCCAGTAGGTATGAGTAGAGCTAAAAGCATATACTTGGTTGTATCATTCCAAAATGCAGCAACCAGGCCTATTAGTACCCAACTCAGGATAATAATTATTACCACCTTCTTTGTAGTGCAGTCTTCAAATACTCTCATTTTGTTTTACCTTCTATCATACATAATTTGAGCGTGTCATTTAATTCTTGTGTGGTGAAAACTTCGGAGGCAATAATCACGATCTTGAACCAACTGTAAGACAATGGTGAGGACGTCAACTAATGTTTTCGACCGCTTTAAGTGCTTGCCATTGTGATATTTGTCGTATTATCAACATGAACAGGGTAGCTCCAATATAAGAAATTATGGAAAAAGGGTTTGTTATTATATCATCAACCTCATCATTTACTTCAGGTATCAAATCCATCCAAGTCATACCTCCCTGAACTATGGGACCAAAAAAGGATACTACTGCTAAGATCCACCAAACCTTAATAATTTTCGAATTGGGACTGTTCTTCCATTCAGTACCGGTTGCTAAGATTGTTTTTGGATTGCTGGCCTTCCATATCTGTTGAGTAATAATGTATGGCTTCCAAAAAAAGTAAACGGGAACAAACCACCAGATGACTGCCTTGACAGGCGAAGTTATTTCCTTGGTTCCAAATGATTGGATGTTTTTCGTTGCTTGATAATACCAATAAAGAGAAAGACTCAATGCCACAATGAATATTATCCAATAGATTCTAAAAATACGCGTATCAACTTTATCGGACAGCAAGTTATCTATGTCAAAAAGTATGAAAATAATGATGAAACCCATTATCAAATATGCAACATTCTTGATCGAATGGTAAGAAGGCGAACTAATTGTCAATTACCTTTTCCACCAAGTATTATTGTGCAAGTAATTTAAATGTCATATCTAAAACCTAAAGGAATTGTATGGCTAAGAAAATTCGGACCAGTAAAAATCAACTAATGATGATTGCTAATTCAGCGACAATCTATTCATTAATCTCTCATGCAAAGGTTGAGGAACAATACTATCAAAAGTTTGATTAGTTATTTTTTGTCGCAATACGACAAGTTCCTCTGTAGTGATACTTTGTAAAACCTTATTTAAGGTCATATTATCCAAAAGTTCTAGTGTCTGCTCAATCACTGCGGGATCGTTATTGGCAAATCCATACAAAGCAATATCGCTTGGTGAGAGAAGTATCATCTCCTCTGCAATTTTGCATGCCGTAGACGAGAAATTACCGGTGTCACAACTTGCTTTAAGATCACTGGGTACAGGAGGATTTGGCACGGTTGTGTAGGAAGCTGCATGTACCTGGACGACTGGTAAAATGAATAAAATGAGCACACTGAGAAAAATTCTCAACACAATGTATTCTAATAGTCTAGATAAATAGTTTTTTGATAAACTACCATCCAGTTCTATAGTCCTAGAAACTAGGACAGTAATTTTTTAACCGTGTCTTTAAGCGAGCCTCCATCATCATCGTCATCCTTCTCATCATCATCGTCATCCTTCTCATCATCATTTGAATCCGAGTCATTTGAATCTCCTCCATCATCATCATCGTCATCATCATCGTTTATCAAGATTTTTGTAACTCCGTCGTCAATTTTTTGCACAGTATTTCCGAGGGTGTTACCTGTATCATCAACTGTTTCGACTACTGCACTAGAAGCTTGTTCAACGTTTTCACCGGTTTTTTGAACCGTATTATCGACTGTTCCTCCAACCTTCTCTACTGTTCCTCCAACATTGTCAACTGTGTTATCAACTGTTCCTCCAACCTTCTCTACAACCCCATCTGATCCATCTACGATATTAGTTACCTCGTTTACAGTGCCTCCAACCTTCCCTACTATGCCGCCTAATTCGCCTACTACACTTGATACCCCACCTGTTACACCACCTGTGTCTACAGGTGAGCTTCCGCCACCGGGTGCCGGTATGAATCCGATGGTTCTAGTTGTTTCAATTATAATGACTCCGTTCCTCAATACGACTCCTGTCATTTTTACAATACCTCCTGGAACCAATAAGCCCGTAATACCTCCCGTTGGGTCAAGCTGTATTTGTCCCATGTATAATTGACCCCGGATTTCACCATTGGGATTTTTTTCTGTAAGGATATTTACGTAGGCACTTTCGTTACTCATGAGTTTAACTAAATCCGTTATCTCCTTACCATTCAGAGGACCTTGCAAATCTTCCTCTTTCATATCACCCTGAAATAATATTGAAGCATTATCTTTATTGTCTGAAGTTTCATTACCTTTCAAAGGAGTAACAACATCACCATTTATCCCTCGAGTGCCGTTATGTATACTGGATTGGGTGATTTTGTCTAATCCGGTAACATTTACAAGATACGATAATTGTGAACTTTCATTGTTATAAAGTAAAACTGTCAAACCAGAGGCAGTAGTATTAGTTGGCGGGACTTCCTCCATACCTGTCAAATTTGTATAAAACCCAACCAGCTGTTGAGCATGAGCGGGGTTCAGTACTGTGAAAAATATTGTAAGAGAAAATGATCCCAAAACTAAAAGCACAATAGGAAACTTGTCAAAAGAAAAAAATTGAGGAATTTGTTGTTTCATGGACATGTTGAATAGCAATAGGTTCTACTTAAGCCCGCCGATAAGTTCATCGAATGCAACAAGTATGCTATTACCGTTCAGTCCGTCGCCATCTATGACGTCATTGGAATAGAGAACCTTGTCAAGCTTTACTTCGTCAAGGTTCTTGCTCACCACGTTAACGTCTTTGAGGTAGTTCTTGCTCAACACATTAACGTCATTGAGAGCTTTAATTTCATTTCCGCTCAGTATATGTCCTGTATTTATGTTGCCAATATTGTTGCCTATGTTGTTATCGTCTACACTGACTAAACTGCCACCACATTCGTCACAACCCTCTTCCTCATAACTGCCACCGCCATTATCACCACAGCCACGCTTACATGCTTCAGCTTGCTGCATCGGGAGTGAATATGTCGCCGCAATTGCCAGTACTAATCCTGTTATTAGGAACAATGCTGTTTGTTTTGCTTTTGGTTCCATCGCATTTTTTTAGCAAATCGCTGATATTATACTACTAGTGCACAGTACAGTACTCCCTATTGCTTTTGATACGAAAAATTGCAAAGCTGATGATTGTTCAACAATGTTGCACATCATTCGATTCGTCGAAGATATTATTCTATTTTACACTAAAAGAGAGACTGATTATTTTTGGGCTGATGCTACTAATTTTGATTGGACGTTTAATAACGGGTTCTATCATTGTTTTTAACAACTCACCAAGGAATATGGAGTAGTTAATGCATATGTCATGGTTGATACTAAAGTAATGCGTCATGTTTTCTCTGCTATGTTGGTAAGCTTGGAATCTGCTAAAGAATATGTCTAGAAATTTGATGAGAGTGTTTTCATTTACCTCTCCAAAAAAATAAATTATAAATTCATTTGCTAGGCTTCCAAAATCTTTTGCTTGAGCTACGAGATCCTTTTGCTCTATCTTGCTCAACCAGGCACGTATAATGTCCTTGCTGACTGGGATGAAACCCAACTCCTGAAAATAAATATCTCGGGTAACCCAATTTTTTAATATCTTATTGGTCTGATTGCTTACTGTAGTGTCACTTCTTCTTGCTGCTTTCTTTATGTTATCGAGTACTTCTTTCTCTATTCTGAAACCCCAATGTACTAGTTTAGGTTTAGAAGATACCTTATCCTCGATTTCAAAGCTTGATGACACCAGCTATTTCCTGCGTTGGATGCAATTAAGTTTTATCCCAACTCACTAAGATACTCTAATATCAACTTGAGTAAGCACAATGAATTACATTATCATATGTCTAAGAACGACCACGATCAAGAATATGACGCTAATATTCTCCTGCATTCTCTCAATGAGGAGCGAGATCCAGAAAAGAATTAGGTCGAATAACATCATCCTGCCCAATTATGGAAGCAGTCAAATGCACAAGGCCATCAGTAACTTTTTGTATCTTAAAATACCCAAAGTTAAAGATTCCACCTTCAACTCGCAGGATAGTGGGTTCAAAAGTTGGATCCAATCTGGGAAGCGAACTGCCCGGTATTCCATAGGGGATCGCACTTTGTGATCACCAGACAATTTCATAGATATTGACCGGATCTCCATCCCTATTAACATCAGCATTATACTTTAGCATTATAGGAAAATGAGCATCGGTCGTCACAAACACAACATTTTTGATGTTATTATCATATATGGATCGCATCAGATGAGAAAGCTCTCTTTCAAATCCAGTCCCAGAAGAAAAATCTCTGTCTGTTCCATCGGCCCAGCCGTCTCTTCCTAATTTGGATGCATTTTTTCCCGTTGGGACGTGGGAACATCATTACATATTACAATATCAAGATACTAATAATTAGTATTGAAGAAAATACTAATGCGAATGATCAAATCATTATGCGGGCGAAATTCAAAATGTTCTTTCATGATTTTTAGGAAAAGTAACGAACAATGTA
>DASVGC010000220.1:0-3769 GCA_036379735.1 Nitrososphaeraceae archaeon | reverse complement strand
ACGGGATTAAGTTATTTGTTCCCAAATTAGAAAGCACCAGGGCCATGAATGAGTCTAAATACTCAGAAATTATTACCGCCGAACGTGGAACTGGGCTCATAAAATCAGTAATACCCTATTTACCAAATTACAAATTCTATTCAGATTGCAGTGACTATGAAATAATTAGATCCATTTTACCATATACAGATAACAATAATTTTGTCATTAATGAAGATCCATTTTGTAATGCAAGAATGATCAAAGATAACTCTGAAATTGAAAAAATTAGGAGGGCATCAGAAATAATTGACAAATTGTATCAAGTATGTAGTGAGGAAATAAAGAAAGGAACAACCGAGAAACAACTTCAAGCCAAGTTACTATATGAAGGAATGAAACTTGAAGGAACCTCAACATGCTATCCATTTACTTTGAATCCTTTCATAGTTGCTGGTGGAGCTAATAGTGCCTTGCCTCATTTTGAGACTTCCAAGAGAGAGTTTACGGATGGAGACTTCATCGTTGTAGACATAACTCTAAGGTATGAGGGATATATTTCTGATGCAACCCGTACATTTGCATTGGGAAATGTTAGTAATGAAATGAGTCGGGTCTATGAGCTTGTCAAGAAATCTCAACAGCAGGGACTCGATTGCATAGACCAAGGGGTTGAATGTGAAAAAGTGGACGCTGCTTGTCGCAATCTAATTGCAGAGAACGGTTACGGCGATAATTTTATTCATTCTACAGGACATGGAGTGGGTTTGGAAGTTCATGAACAACCATGGATACGTCCAAACGAATCAAAGAAATTAACTAAAGGGATGGTTGTAACTGTTGAACCAGGCATATACATTAATTCAAAGTTTGGAGTCAGGATCGAAGATACTGTTCTAGTAGATGAAAATGGTATTAATGATTTAACTCTGACCAAATTTTCCAAAGAGTTACTAATTTTGTAACCAAAAGTAATCAATTAATGTATATCAAGCTTTTTGCAGACAATTCCTAGTAATTCACTGGCTACCTTCTCCTTCGATTTCAATGGAATATGGATTATTTTCTTTTCCTTATCGATTACATATACCTCATTTGTGTCGGATCCAAAATCACATCCTTTTCTTGAGACATCATTGGCCACTATTAAGTTACCATTACACTCTTCAAGTTTATCAATTGCTCTTTTTATTAGCAGTTCTTTTGAAATTCCATATTCAGCTTTGAACGCCACCAGAAAAATATTCTTATCAAATTGCTTTATTTTATCGACAATTTTTGGTGTTGGGATAAGATTAATACTTTTAGTACCGTTTCGAGTATCTATCTTGTTTGGCATTTTCTTATTACCATGTGATATCGAAAAATCTGCGACTGCGGCCGTATGAAAAACAATTTGTTGTTTTTCATCCAAGATTCTATTTTTCACAGTTTTTAACATTTCCTCAGTGGTCTTAATTTTTATTATTTTCATCCTAGGATTATCTGGGATGTTCAAGGAGCCGTGGCCGTAAACAAAAGTTACGTTGAATCCCTTGTCCAGACACTGCTGTGCAATATTCAGTCCCATTTTCCCGGAACTCAAGTTGGTTAAAATTCTGATTGAATCAATATATTCAACGGTCGAACCCGCCGTTACCAAAGCACTTATTTTTGATTTCGTTTTTGGCTTCGGTGTGGCAATCTTATTGATTACAAATTCAATTACCTTATCGGCAGATATTACTTTAGCCTTATCTTCTGAAATTGAGGGTTCTAATATAGATACACCTAATGACTTGAGTTTTTTGATATTTTCCATGATAATTACATTTTCATACATGGCCTCATGCATTGCTGGAGCAATTACAATAGGTATTCCCGATCCAAAAGCTACACTCAATACAGTTGTTACTGGATTATCTTCAATTCCATTCGCAAATTTTCCTAAAGTATTGGCTGTACATGGGTACACGATAACAATATCTGATTTGCCATAATTGGCAAGAGCAATATGCTCCAAGTCTGATGTTAGCTCAGATACAGTCTTGTTTCCAGTAGCCCAGTTCATCATTTCCTCAGTTAGTAGCTTGGATTTGGTGGACTTTGACATTACGGGAAATACTTCAGCACCATTGCGCATCAGTGTTCTACTCAGATCTATCGCTTTATAGGCAGCTACACTAGCAGTAATACATAGCACAATTTTCTTTCCTTTTAGGATATTGCTATGCATACCAATAATTTCTTTTGATATATGTTTCTTATTTTGAGAATTCTCGATTGAATTATTCATATCAAGCCCCTTTTAGTATTCTTTCCATTTTTGCAAATTCTTCGTCCGTCATATGATACATATGTTCTTCCTGTGGGAACTTTCCAGATTTAACTTCAGTTTCGTATGCCTTTATCGCATCAAATATTTGTTCTGATAAATTAAGATATCTTTTCACAAACTTCGGCTCAAAATCTCTATACAAGCCCAGCATATCGTGAGTTACAAGTACTTGGCCATCTACATTAGGCCCGCACCCTATCCCAATAGTAGGAACATTTACGTTTTGTGTAATCACTGAAGCAACTTCGCTCGTTACTTTTTCAAGAACAATACTAAAAACTCCTGCTTTTTCTAAAGCCTTGGCTTCGTTTAATAGTTTAATTCCGTCTTCCGCTGTTTTCCCTTGTGAAATATATCCGTGATGTAATGGAGTCGTCTGAGGTTTTAATCCTATATGTCCCATCACCGGAATTCCCAAATCAGTCAAACTTTTGATAATATCGACAATTTCCAACCCGCCCTCTAGCTTGACCGCATCGCAACCACATCTTAAGAATTTTATGGCGTTTTTTATGGAAATTGACTTTCCCATTTGATAAGATCCAAATGGCATATCAGCAACCACAACTTGCCTTGTTATCGCATTTACTACACTTTTACAAAATGTTAACATTTCTGCCATCCCTACTTTTCTTGTCGAATCATATCCCATCATCACAGTTGCAGCACTATCACCTATCAAGACCATGTCCAAATCAGTCTCATTGCATATACGAGACAGGCAATAATCATACGAAGTCAACATTGTTATTTTCACTTTGTTTTTTTTCTTATTCAGAATTTCAGAGATTGTAATCTTTGATTTTTTTTGTAGTGACATTTTCAAACTCCCTTCCTTATCATTATCAATGATTTGCGCATATTTCGCATATTATCAAAATTCCTGATTTGTTGTAACAAGTAGGATTTATTCCTATTAACTAATTGTTTCGAGATCTTTATCATATTTGGTACTGCACGTACGATATTATCAACTATGGTTACATTCGATGCTATTGCTGTACGTGATAGTGGATTGAGCTCAATAGAAATCACCTTCTTGCCCATTTTTACTAAACTTTCGGTTCTATCTCCATCTTCAAGTGCAACAAAAACAGTGTCAGAATTCATTATTCCATTCTTGTCTACATATTTACGATTACTTGAAATATCCTTGATAGTCGATCTCAATTTAGCGTCCAATCCTAATACCTCATTTGCATTTTCTTTTTTTAGTTTCCTTGCAATTGCCTTGGATCTTGTTATACTCTTATGAAATAGATTTACCTCGATCCTAGATCTAGTAATTTTACTCAAGTTAACTAGATCTCTTGCACATAAAGCTGCTGTGTTACCATTAACAGAAATAACTGAATTATTTGACAACAACAATAAACAAACTGCGACTTTCTCAGCCTCGTGTGCATATTTTGTGGTCTTTTCTCCCAATAAATAATCAAAAGTCTCACCTCTACCATGGGCTATCAATCCTTC
>DASVGC010000219.1:0-3852 GCA_036379735.1 Nitrososphaeraceae archaeon | reverse complement strand
TCGTCCAAAATTCGATAGGTTGTTCACATTCTCAGCATTAGGTTCTTGTGAAGATAGAACCCCCAGGGCGCAAGAAACTTCAAAAAGAGATGCAGTCTTCTTTTGTATCATATCTAAATATTCATTTATAGTTGGTATATTGTCACTTGATGCCATTTGTATGTCCAACCCTTGGCCTTCGCAAACATAAACACATGAAGTAGACAGAATTCTATTCATTTCGGCAATTATGGTGTCATCATGTCCAACTCTTTTACCTTGCAATGAAAGTACCTGAAAAGCCTTGGAGAATAATATGTCTCCAGCTATGAGTGCAATTGGTAAACCATATTTCTTATGAACAGTAGAGACTCCATGTCGGATATCGTCATTATCCATAATATCGTCATGAATTAGAGAAAAATTGTGAATCAGTTCAACCGCTGCTGCAGCTGGTAACGCTTTTTCCTCCACACCGGAAAACATTTCACAACTCTTAATCACCATAAACGGCCTGAGCTTTTTTCCTCCACTGGCAAGGTATGTGCTTGCCGCATCATACAATCTTTTTGGCTCACCATCAAGTACGGATAAAGTAAAGTTTCTTACACGTGATACAATGTTGTTAAGTTCGTCTTTCAAATTGTCCATTATTTCACCTTTGCTAATTCCCCAGTGATTATGAATCTAGATTTTCCTAATTGGTTTATGTTTTTACTGCCAACAAGGAACATTGCACTCCTTAGTTCGGTTAATGTGCTATTAGTAAATTCATACAAGCTTTCCAATGACTTTGCAGCATGTTTGAGGAAAGGAAAGGCCATACCGCACATGTTAGCTCCTAGGGCTATACACTTAGCGATTTCTAACCCATTTCGAATTCCGCCTGATGCAATAACCGGTATCTTTACCGTTTTTCGCACTTCTATCAAACTTACAGCAGTGGGGATGCCCCAATCCCAAAACAATTCTCCCAAATTTATCTTATTAGAGTCATGTGCCGTTTCTGCCCTTAATTTTTCGACACCCGCCCAGCTCGTTCCCCCAGACCCAGCAACATTGATTGCGGAAACTCCGGCAGACTGTAATTTCTTGGCAACCTCCATTGAAATCCCAGCTCCAACTTCTTTTACAATAATTGGAATATCAAAATTCATAGAAATTTCTTTAATCTTTGCTAATACCCCTTTGTACTTTGGTTCACCCTCAGGCTGAATCAATTCTTGTAGTGGATTCAAGTGTACAACAAGTGCATCAGCTTCAATCATTTCAATCATATTCTTAATATCCCTGATTTTCAATCCCTTTGAAAGCTGCGCTCCCCCAATATTTGCCACCAGAAATGCGTTTGGTGCGTTGGACCTGGCTATCGAATATGTTTTAGCAAGTTCACTGCTCAAGAGACCGGCCCTCTGACTACCTAATCCCATACCAAGTCCAAATTTCTCAGCAGCGAGAGAAAGTCTAGAATTTATTTTCGTGGCTTCGGGAGTTCCTCCAGTCATGGAATCGATAATAATTGGTGCTTTAAAGTTGTGGCCAAGGAACTTCTGGTTTGTTTCAACAGCATCATAATCAATTTCTGGCAGAGCGTTATGAATCAACTTGACATATTCTAAATATGTAGTTGACTCTTTAGCTTGAACGTTCCTACTTAAAGGAATTACTATTCCTTCCTTCTTTCGTTGCTTTATTACTTCAATATCTGAAGGCGAGTCCGATTCATCAGGCATTTCGCTTACTGGACCTTTTTCCCTTTATTACTGTACCTTTAGTCTTCTTGTTATCTAAAATTTTCAAGAGTCTTTCAGGTCTGAAGCCATTTACAAAATGGACATCCATACCGCCAAGTGAGATTTTTAACGCTTCGCGAACTTTTCTCTTCATACCCCCTGTTACATCAAACTTCACATTTGAAAATCTAATTGTTGATTCTTCTTCGACAGTATCTATTAGATCCTTTGTGCGAGGGTCTTGATAAATTCCATCTACATTGACTGCAAAGATTACTTTTTTTGGTCTTATTGCATATGAGAGTATTGTCATCAATTCATCACCTGATAGTATTGAGTATTTATGGTGTGTTCTATAAACAATATCGCCATATGTAACAGGTATTATTTTATCCTTGGTCATTGATGCCAATTCGACAATCTTTTTCACAAGCGGCTTGTTATTTGAAACAATTGAAAAAGGTGAAACAGAATAAGGATTTAATTTGAACCTTATCATCGACTTCACCAATTTATGATTTAGTGAAATCATTGATTCATGGACTCTTGCTATACCATCTGATGGATACCTATCGGGTTTGGAATGCATATCATATTTTACCGACCAATAATGCCCAAAAGAACCACCACCATGAACGACCATAATAGGCACTCTTGCAGACGAAAATGCTCTAAATAACTTATCCATGGCTTTTTTGTTAATAGTCATGGGTCTTTCTTTATGAGTAACGACAGAGCCACCCAATTTGACTAATACAACATCTTGCAGCATTATGGTTAGTTTTCCTATGAAAATTTAAACCTTAATCCCCGAATCAAAATCAGCCAAGGGTCACGCCATCATAGTCAAGTTCAACTAACATCCATTTGCCCAGACCTTTCCTCATTTTCACTAATATTTCGTTGCCCAAATCCTTTGGAATGAGTGCAATAACCGCTCCTCCCATACCCGCACCAGTCAATTTTGCTCCAAAAGCACCGTTTTCGAGACATGTCTCAATCATTTTTTCGACCTCTGGATGGGACACTCCTAGAGCAGATAGGAGCTTATGATTTTCAGATAGCAAATTACCAAGCTCCGATTCATCTCCCTGATTCATCGAGATTACTGCACTCTTGCAAATTTCATGAGCTTTTGACGTAAGGTCTTTGAAAACACTAGAATTTTCTTGTCTGAATTGTCTGACTTGCGAAACTACTTTGCCAGTGGAGTGTTTTATTCCACTGTTACCAATCAGTAGTGTAAATTTCTTTTTTGGCACTATAGAGCTAAACCCTTTTTCGGGATCAAAATTAACTATCCCCCCAAAAGTTGAAACATAACAATCTACACCTGACGAGTTTGTGTGTATATTTTGTTCCATTAACTTTGCGGTCTCGTAAATCTGAGTTTTGTCAAGGTCGGAGAACAGGGAGTAAAGCGCAGCAACCGATGACACACATGACGCTGCTGAAGAACCCAGGCCTTCTCCATAGGGAATTTGGGATTCTATTTCCAAATTAGCACCAACATCGGACAAATTTTTTTCCTTAAAGATATATTTGATACATTTAAAAATTGGAAATAGTGATATTGAATTTGTATCATGAGACATGATGTAGTTATCGTTACTATTGACCGGTACACTTAATGAGTTTTCTCCAGATCTTATATTAATTCGCGACTTGTCATTTAACTGCACCTGCACGCGAATTCTTCTATTTATTGCCGCTACTATAGCAGGATTATTATACACTACAAAATGTTCACCAAAAAGGATTACTTTTGCAGGAGCCGATGATACAGCCCAATTAGTGTGGGTATTCATACGAATAAGATTGAAGAATAACCGACTACTGATTTATTATCTCCCGCTATATCTCCGCTTGTGGCATATTTCAACAACTTGCCCTTTGTCGCTCCCATTCTCTTTGATATTTCCATAACTGTGGCTATTGCACCATAGCCACACGCTGTAACATTAAACGAAATTAATATCGAATAAAATTTTTCAATATCTAGTGAAAGAATTGCTGATATCAGGAGTTTATCTTTTTCATGGGCAAGGTTGTTTGCTTCGTAATGAGTGAGATCCGAAGAAGCTATCGGAATCACATTTCTATCCTTTATTGATCCATAGATGTCACTACCGAGTTTTTT
>DASVGC010000218.1:0-7958 GCA_036379735.1 Nitrososphaeraceae archaeon | reverse complement strand
GAGCTCCTTACCAAGGAAAGCAATTTTTCTTTATTTTTGAATATTTTGATTTTCTTGGTTTTTCCATGTTTTTTGATAACTGTGAATTCAAAATTGTTTGTCATCCTATCATATATTTTTACTAGGGCACCCGGACCTGTCACCTCCAAGGTGTTGATAATTTTTTCTTCTGACTCATTAAGTGAATATTTTGCAACTAATCTTTTATGTTTCAAATACTCCCAATATACCAAGGGTAGACTGTCAATTAGTCTTTGAGCATTGTTATCGTCGAGCTCCTTTTTGAACCATAAATCAAAAAATAATACTTGGTTACTAATTTGAGAACTCAATTTTTCAGTTTCAAGAACAAGGGCAGCAGCCTCGTTGGATGAAGTATCAGCGGCGTACTTTAACTGGGCAAAACTATTCACTGTGCTAATAGCTTCCGTTATATTCTCAATCTTGTGAACTAGTCCTTCAAAACTTGAGGCGTCCAGGTCTGATCTAAGCAATTGTCGACTACCTTCAAAAGCCCTAACGTCCTTTTTGATATCATTAACCAAATTTGCAAAGGCACTTGTTGACTTCTCATCTACCAAATCATGGAGATCCCATTTTCCTAATTTAATGTTTGAAAGATTTAGCATGATTACTTTTCAACACTAATTTGTAATTCGTCTTTAATATCTTACTGATTATGAAAGTCGAAATGTATGTAATCTGCAGAAAGGCTCACGAGTATGATAATATAGTGATCATAGTTAGCTTAGAATATAGTTATATAGCACGAATACGGCATATACGATGCCGTAATGGTTTTCAACATAGGCATAACGGTGAAGGCTGACAATATTCAGTGCTCTGGTGTTATATGAACACCAAAACTGATTAAGAAATGCCATCCTTTCTATGTTGAATGATTTTGAGTCTATGACTTATTTATTTTTCAAATATTCTTTTTTCATCTCTTTGACCCAAGCATTCTTCTTTGAATACAACCCCTTTGTAGGCCTTTTTTTACATTCAGATAGGACATAAGCTCCTATTATTGGGAAGCAAATTGAAGAATCTCCGTAAACTATTACATTATTTTTATGAGAGGTTTTTATTTTGCCCCAGCTTTTTCCTTCCTGTATAGTTGCACCAGATAGACCACCTGTATCAGGTCTCGCATCAGTAATTTGTATTACATAGTCATGTCCGCCGTCCTTTAACTTCAGTATTTGGTATAGTGCAGGTCCTGTTTGTTGGAAGAAATTTTTTGGAACTCCTCCTCCTAATTCTATACCACCAGAAACTTTACTCTTCCACAGTATCGCGGTTGATTCAGCAATATCCATGATTACATTAGGAAATTTAGTAACGTCTTCAAATAATAGGGGTAACATGTTGAGTCCTATGGAAGAATCACTTATCGCAGGAATGAATACTGGTATGTCATTTTTGTACGCAGAAGCTAGAAATGATTTTTCTGGGTTTGTTGAATTTTCGTAAGTTGCTTTACCAAGACTATGAGACATATCAGCAGTTGAATACGATTCAGAATAGTTATTTTCTATTTTCTTTATTTCTCTTTGAACAATAATGTCTTGCGCCTGTAAAGTACCTATTTCTTTTATGTAAACATCATAAATCCGTACTATTTGCTTTGAAAAAAGTACGTCATCATCAACCTGAAAATGACCCTGTCTTACGGGTAAATCGTAGGCAAAATGTAAGTCATGGTAAACGTTGGCCCCAGTTGTAACTATCCAATCTATGAATCCATTTTCAATTAGTGTCTTGATCGTATTGCCCATTCCAATTGGAGTCATTGCTCCTGCAAGAGTTAAGCAGATAGTACATCCGTCATCAATCATTTGTTTCATTATATTTGATGCTTCGAATAGTCGTCTTGCGTTGTAACCTGTTGATCCGAAAAAATCAACCAACTGCGATATTGTCATATCCTTTGAAATCAGTGGAGGTTCTATTTTTTTCCCTGTAAATGAATGTGCGTCGTTCATCTATTAGCATGCAGAAAAGGTATTAAAAATTTTATCTGAAGGATTATTTGTCGTACTACATAAGTTGTTGTTTTACAAAAATTATTAGAATTTTCTTTACCCACGTTTGTTGAAATTGTTAAAGAGACTGGTACCATAGTCGTTTGCCACTCTCTTTTCTTCATACGAGCTGCATTCAATGCATTTCACGCCGTTGTTTATCTTAACCGTATCACCGCCACAGTTCAGACATAACGAATACAAAAGACCAAAATTCGTTCCATCCACCGTGATATGAATAGAAGAGTTCATCAAACTAGTAATCTGACCCCGGACAATGTCGCCAAATCTATAGGTCGACCTAGGTTTTCTATTATATCGATCTCGATTCCATCCCTTATTATTTCCCGACCTTGCTGAGGCAATGGCAGATAATCCTGAGGTGTACGGTTTGTTATTAACTAAGAATAACTTGACCGATATCATAGACCCGAATAACATTTCGACAAATCCTATGACGACATCGCCTACTTTGGGTAATTCCTGCTGGTTAATTGGATCAATTTTGATGGTTCTTCTCTTAAAATCATATTCCTTTTTTCCTAATACACTTGATCTAATAGTACCATCAAGAGTGAAAGTGTTATTGCCTGCCTGAAATTCTTCAATTTCTGCTATATATTCACCTGGAAAGACCATTCCAGATGTCTTCTTACTCATATTGGGTCAATGAAATCAGATGTATTATAATTGTTACACGATAAAGTGGTGAGTTCATGCCAAAATCGGTCTTTAATATTATCTTCTATCCTTTACTGAAACCAAATGCAAACCCAGCTGCAAAACCTCCTGTTAATGGAATACCAGAATTCGATATGGCATCGAGAATTTGATCACTTATACCAGGCAAGAATGGAGTGCTAAGATCAAACCCGCTAAAATTAGTCATCGTATTTCCTAAAGCCGTTTCTAGCTTTGACCAATTTAGTGCAACAATCTCATTGTATTGCAAATAATACAAAAGACCCACCAATAATCCAGCTACAATTATGATTATTTTTAATATTTTTTTTATAGCATATCCCATAAGGAAGCCCAAAAATCCTCCTATTCCCACTGAAGTTGCTAGCCCACCTATTCCAATAGAGGTAGCTAAGGAGCTCAAATCAAGAAACATCGATACGAATTATCTTAGAACCTTGAATATATGCAGTATAGACATTTTTAATGGGATCTTTTGACTGGATATTGTTATGGTTTTTTTAATGTAAACAAAATTGCGTCGATATCTTAGATTACATTGACTTTGTAGTTATTCACGGAAAAATTGTGAAAAACAATAATTTACAAACTATGCAAATACTGAATCAAACAATCTATTAAGAACCTTCTTTTATTTCTAATTGTGAGATTCATAGAGTGGTTTCCTTTTTACCAGCAAATCAGGAATGAATTTGGATATAGTACAGAAAAAGATCAACAAGCGGCCGAAAAGTTGAGTCATATGATAAGCAGAAAGGCAATGCAGGTGTCTAAGCTTCAAAAGAAAATAGAAGGAAAGCAAGTACTTGTAATCGGAGCCGGCCCTAGTCTGGATAAAAATATCGAATTTATCAAGAAGAATAAAAAATACATAAAAATAGCTGCCGATGGTGTAGTCGAGATCTTGTTGAATAAGAAAATTAAACCCGATATAGTAGTGTCGGATCTTGATGGAAATCCAAAATACCTTAGGATGGCTGAAAAAATGGGAGCGATAATGGTCATCCACGCTCATGGCGATAATATGGAAAATTTGGAAAAACATGTTCCTAAATTTGGAAAAGTAATAGGCACGACTCAAGTAATGCCTGCTGATAACGTATATAATTTTGGAGGATTTACTGACGGTGATAGAAGTGTCTTTTTGGCCGAAGAGATGAAGGCAAAGAGCATTACTTTAATAGGTATGGACTTTGACAACATTCCGAGAAAGTTCTCAAGTGACAATGAATTTGAAATGGACATAGACCTTAAGCGAAGAAAGCTAAAGTTTGCAAAGAGACTGCTTGAAATGCTGGCTAAGCAAACCAGATCAAAATTGCTTAACAAATCGGCTACTACAATAAAAGGGATCAAATCTCTATGATGTTTTTAGAACATCACAAAGTTGTGCAAATAAGAGCTCTATTCGCTTGAAAAGAATGTGAAAAACTATTATATGTTTTTGATATATTGAAAACTGTCATGTCCAACTTTTCAGAAGATGATATTCGCCGCGCAGCAGAAGTGCGCGAATGGTTAGTCAAAGAGGTTACCAATAAAAAAGAGGAACTCGATAAACTACGTAATACCCTGTTGATAGTTGATTCTTTGTTAAAAAAAACTAGCTTCATTAGCGCATCGAATCTGGAATCCCCTCCCCCTAATTTTGAGAATAAGAGTACACAACAATACCAGGCACGACGGGGAGAAGAGGAAGAGGAAGAAGAGGAGGTAACTACTCAACAAAAACCCAGAATAAATTCAGTTGCGGAATCTCCGCGCGAGGAGTACAGAAAAGATGATACCCAGGGTGTGGAGGTTAGAACATTGAAGCGGGCAAAAGATAATCTTCTAATTTCAAATGCAGAGTATACTCCTAACAACGTAAGAATAGCTTTGGTAGATGATATCAATTTGAATATTAATACTCCGCCATTCAAGACCTTTTTCTTGAACCGAATACTAGAAGGAATGAAGACAAGAGATAAAGAAAAGGTTCAAAAAGGCGAGCTAGGTGAATCTGAAATTATTGACTACAAAGTAGAAAATGACGACAATGGGAATATCATTAGTGTTATGATTTCCAATTATGGAGAAAGAGAACGACTTAATGAGATTTTTAATACCGCAACTTGGGTATTTACAAGAATGTTAGAAAAAGAAAAAGGAAATTAGCACGCTTATGGATAAAATTGTAGTATTAGATTTTGGATCGCAATACAGCCATCTAATCTGTAGACGAATTCGTGAATCTAATGTTTATTGCGAACTCTTACCATATAATTCACCAATAAGTTTGATTAGAGAGCTGCAGCCAAAAGGAATAGTACTTTCTGGTGGTCCTTCAAGTGTGTATCTGGAAGGTTCTCCAAAACCGGACAAGAAAATTTTTGATATGGGAATCCCTGTTTTAGGAATATGCTATGGTCATCAGCTGATTGTCAATGAATTTGATGGCAAAATAAAAAGATTTGATAATCGTGAGTATGGCTTTGCTGATTTGCAGATTGATGATAATTCGGACTTGTTTAAAGGGATAAATAAAAAAATAAGATGCTGGATGAGTCATGCTGATGCTGCTGAAACCGTTCCAAATGATTTTAACATATTAGCACATACTAATAATTCTCAATCTGCTGCAATAGCAAATCGAAATAGAAGATTCTATGGTATTCAGTTCCATCCAGAGGTATCACATACTGAAGAGGGAAACACAATCTTGAGAAATTTCTCCCACTCTATTAGTAATGCAAAACCAGATTGGACGATGGAAAGTTTTGTTGACTTTTCCATAAGAGATATTAGAAACAAAGTTCAAGACGACAGGGTACTATGCGCATTAAGTGGCGGTATTGATTCTACGACTCTAGCTGTTCTACTAAACAAGGCAATAAGTAAAAACCTAACTTGCGTCTTTGTTAATAACGGACTATTGCGGTTAAATGAAGAATCATTGGTTCCTGAACTAATAAAAAAACATCTTGGTATTAACACTGTCACGATTGACGCAGAAGAACGATTCTTGTCAAAATTAAAGGGAGTTGGTGATCCTGAACAAAAACGAAAGATCATTGGAGAGGAATTTGCTCAAGTATTCTTAAAAGTAACAAAAGATTATGGACCATTTCAATGGTTAGCACAAGGAACTCTATACCCGGACGTCATTGAAAGTGGATTTTCCAAGGGACCAGCTGCTGTGATTAAGACTCATCACAATGTAGGAGGTTTACCGTCCTGGCTGAATTTGAAAGTATTAGAACCCTTTAGAAGTTTGTATAAGGATGAAGTAAGAAAAATTGCAGTATTGCTAAATATCCCAAAAGAATTCATTAAAAGACATCCGTTTCCTGGTCCAGGATTAGCAGTGAGAATTATTGGGGAAGTCAACGATGATAAAATAAGAATTGTAAGACAAGCAAGCAGTATTGTGGAGAGTGAATTAATGATTTCAGGCTGGTATGATAAAGTATGGCAAGCATATGCAGCAGTTGGAGATGATCTTGCTGTCGGCGTACTTGGAGATGAACGGGTATATGGTCATATAGTAACTATTAGGATCGTAGAATCATTAGATGCCATGACGGCTGACTGGTCAAGAATACCCTATGATTTGATCTCTAAGATTAGCAACAGGATAACCAATGAAGTTAATGGAGTCACTTGGGTTACTTATGCAGTATCAAGCAAGCCTCCAGCTACAATAGAACCACAATAATTATCAAAAACTTTTTTGGGCAAAATCTATTGCCTCATTTATTGTCGGAGGTTCAAATTCACTACTTCCAACATATAATGATGCATATGCATTTGAAAACAATAATCTTTCATTTGCATCCAGATTTGCCAGATATCCCACAAGATCGGCCGCATCCCAGCAGTCCCCAGAACCAGTTAGCTTCTTAGGGACTACATCAAACGAATTAGCAAATTGTATATCCTTTCCATCAGACCATGCTCCACCGATCCTTGTGTGAAGATCAATCTCAAGTCCAAATTCTGATGACAACAGTTTTACAGCTTGCTTAACATTACTCACATCACGTAAATCTGGAGACACTTTAGAATCAAGGTTACAAGCCTTTAAGAGTGAAGTGCATTCGTTTTCATTGATACTCAGTACGTCTATTGTCTTGTTCAAATTCTTCAACGTTTCCCTAAATTCTTCTTTTCTTGTTTCTATATCAGCGGGATCCAAGAAATGCAATGCTTTTGGGGAATTAGTAAATAGATAGTTAGCTAAATCGGTCCCTTTGAGGTTACTAGCCCAATTAGTTAGGACAATTCCTTTGGCAGATCTTATCGTTTCCAAATCGGATTGAGCACTAATCATTTGAGGACCAAAATTATTATTGTCTCCTACATCGCTAATCATTACATTAGCATTTGATTCCTCGTTTTCATGAAACTCAAATGAAGTCGTAGACCCGTGTTTACCATTTTTTATTTGCAAATTGACAGCTTCAAATTTTGAGAAGATAGTGCGAAGTATGGATGTTCCAATATTGTCTGCAACTGTGAATAATGTGACAGATAATCCCATAGTAGCCAGACAGTAAGCAACATTTACGGCATTGCCGCCCTTAATATCAAATGTATTTACTCCTCTGATACTTCCACCGCCAATTGTAGTCTTGCTGGTTATAGTTCTAAACAGCTCATCTTTGGAATTTATCTTTATGATTCTGTCTAAAAAGAAATCAGGAAGCACGACAATATTACCGGAAAAATTAAACTTACTTAATTTTTCAAACATTCCTACTATGCCTTATGTGTATATTTTTATTAAAACGTTCTAATTATTGGGGATTAAAAAGATAAGTCGGAAATTGATTCGTAAAAATTCGATAGGAAGATGATAACGAAGTTATTACTCCATATCCATTCCGCCCATTCCGCCCATTCCGCCCATTCCGCCAGGTGGACCAGCAGGCATCCTAGACTTGCTTGAGGCTATAACATCATCAATTCTTAATATCATATTCGCAGCTTCTGTAGCAGATTTTATTATTTGTTGTTTAACTGCTATGGGTTCTATTACGTTCTGTTTTTGCATATCAGCAACAACGGTATTAAGAACGTCTATGCCTGTCCATTTGGCTCCTTTGCTTTGCTTTGCCCTAAGCGTTGTCATAGTATCAATTGGATCCATTCCAGCATTAACCGCCAATGATAAGGGAATTGTATCTAAAGCATCAGCAAATTTTTGAATAGCTAATTGACCTCTTCCTTCCATATTACTAGACCATT
>DASVGC010000217.1:0-3616 GCA_036379735.1 Nitrososphaeraceae archaeon | reverse complement strand
TGGAATCTTTGAAATATCAGATTATGAATTAATAGATAAATAATGTTAGACAATCTTCGCTCAAGTCTTGGGGCAGCTTTAAAAAAACTAGTAGGGGCATCTGACGTAAATGAAGAATTGATCGATTCATTGTGCAAGGACGTACAAAGAGCTTTGCTCCAATCTGATGTTAATGTAAGATTGGTATTGAATATCACTCAGAATTTGAAAAAAAGATCTTTGGAGGAATCTCCTCCTAAGGGATTGTCCAGGAAGGACCACATCGTCTCAATCCTCTATGATGAACTTTCGAGATTGATGGGTTACACAGGAGAGAATAATGCCCAAAACAAACAGGCCGAAAAAGAGGTTATTTCATTTTCTCCTGGAAAACTCAATATCGTACTAATGTTTGGTATCCAGGGAAGTGGTAAAACAACCGTTACTGCAAAGCTAGCAAGGTGGTTGACAAAACATGGATATCATGTTGGAGTGATTGGGGCAGATACATGGAGGCCTGGTGCTCTTACACAACTCAAAATGAATTGTGTCAAAATAAATGTAGATGTATACGGAGACGAATCAAATAAAGACGCACCATCAATAGTCAAGAATGGAATTAATCACTTTAAAGATGCAGGATCGGATGTAGTAATAATTGATACTGCTGGAAGACATAAGGATGAAGCCGAACTTTTAGATGAGATGAAAAACATGTACAAAATCTCTAAACCAGATCTAATTCTATTGGTAATTGATGGGACAATCGGACAGCAGGCATATAGTCAGGCAAAGTCTTTTCATGATACAGTTCCTGTAGGTGGGATTATTATAACAAAACTTGATGGGACTGCAAAAGGTGGTGGAGCATTGGCAGCGTCTGCTGTAACAGGTGCAAAGATCTTCTTTATAGGAAACGGTGAAAGAATTGATGACCTTGAGGAATTCAGTCCTACGAGATTTGTTGGTAGGATGCTAGGGATGGGCGACATTAAAGCAATTTTGGATTTGGCCAAAGATTTAGAATTGCAGGCAGATGAGAATCAATCTAAACGAGTACTAAGTGGCAAAATGACAATTGAAGATTTTTATTCCCAAATGGAAAGTGTAGGCAAAATGGGGTTTAGAAATATTATTGATAACATGCCCGGTCTGTCCGGATTGGTTAAAGAAGATCAACTTGATGTGATTCAGGGAAAATTGGAAAAATGGCGATACATCATACAGTCAATGACAAAACAGGAGAAAAAAAATCCTGAGGTGATAAATGATTCACGAAGAAAAAGAATCGCAAGAGGTTCAGGAGTGGCTGAACATGATGTCAAAGATTTGATAAAGAATTTTAATAATTCAAAGAGCATGATTAAACAAAGTAAAGGAAGACAGATGCAAGGTATGCTGAGAAGATTAGGTATAGGATAGTATGATGCGACTAATTGAAAAGTAAATCAGAATACAGTTTATGTAAATGGTGTTCAGAAAGGCAACATATTAGAAATTCCCGTTTTGAAAAAATTACCAAGGAGTGCCAGATTTGTAATGGATTATGGAATCAATTAGACCAATCATGTAACAAGATTATTCAAGCAACCAAAAATTATCAATATGATACTTTCCAAATAGGGCTAACTCTTGACCACAGCTTTTACGACAATGAAGACAAATTTAGATCAAGATTTAAGATAAGGGGGAAAGAAAATATTAAAACGAGTTTACTACGCGAAATTAGAAAAAAATTTGGCAATTTCTCAAATAAGAAAACTGATTTACATTTGCCTGACATTACTATTAATGTACAGATTGGTAAAAAATTTGAAACGAATGTTTCTGTCATCTCAAGTACTCTAATTCTAAGAGGACGTTACAATAAAACAAAGAGGTTTCAAACCAGGACCAAAAATTCTAATAATGACATACTGGAAATTAATCAACGACACATCGAAAAAATTTTAAGAAAAGAAATATCACGTCAATTTAATTCAGATTCGATAGTTTTTTGGCCTATCGGAAAAGAAGAGCCCGAAAGTCTGGTACTCGGGAATGGAAGACCATTTTATGTGTCGATAAAGAACTCAAGAATAATCAGTTTCAAACATGGCTTATCAATTCAATCCAACGGGATGTTGTTCAAATTACTTGAAAAGGTAAGTGCATTGCCGAACTCTGCACCACTTTATGCAAAAAAAGTTCTCGCCCTTGTTTCTTTTCGAGACAAGATCGGAACAATTGACTTTAAAAATTTAGCTGATTCAGGAATAATAATAGTCGAAATTGTCAAAAGGAAAAGCAAAAACTGGAAATTGATTTATCAAATTGACTTTAGAGTCAAGAATCAAAGAAAGTTAGAATTGATAATGACTTGCGACAATGGTCTTCCAGTTAGAAGATTTATTGAGGGAGAAGATGATGATGATGGTATTTCTCCAAGTTTAGATCAAATATTAGGTATAAAATGCCATTGTGATAAAATTGATATTTTAGATATATTGAGCGAAGAAGATTCGTTAAACTAGATAAATTGCATCCTAAAAACTGGAAGGTATCTACAATTACTTTGACTTTTGTCTAAATTCAGTAAACCCGCATTTACCGCAAGTGTTTCTATCTTTATGCTCTGCCATGAAAACGCCCTTTCCACATCTAGGGCAATCCCTTTTCTTCCTAGTTACTTTTTCCCCGGAAATATCGTAAAATGTGTATATTTGTGATTTTGAATCTTTCTTTTTATCAGCCATACCATTATCCCTCTATTTCTTTGATTTGCCCTTTTCAGAACTTTGCTGTTTTTCTTTTATTTTTTGGGCTTTTACTTCGTCAAAGATTTTCTTTCTTTCTGCCTTATCAATGAGTCTCATTGACATGTACTTTGGTAAAGTATCCTGGGCACTTTTCTCATCTTTATAAATATGAAAAAAGCCATTAACGTCAGTACTTCCTTTATTACATTTGATTTCTATTGGTATAATTGTCTTTAAATCCACATTGTTTGCTTTGGATATTGTATCAATTGCATCCTTCCTTTTTATATTTCCTGACACGTTTCTAAATATAACCTGGAGCTCTCTCCTATTCATTAATTGGTTATTATAATCACGTAGAACCACCAGTTCAGTGCTCATATTAGTATGGATCGAATCATTTTTTTACTCATATAAGGATTTCCAATTAATTTTAAAGGAACATATGAAATTGCAGGTGTGCTAGGTGAATTATTACTCGTTGTTCGATTTCATACAAGGCGTATGGGTCAAAAATAAGCATGAAAATCGACAAGGATTTCGGTAACCACTTGATTTTTGAATCGATTAAACTGAATTAGTATTATATATGTGATTTTGCACAAGTTAAGAACAATGGACAAATCACACATCAATGGGAAAATACTGCTTGCATTGCCGGCATGTATTTTGATCGTTGTGATTTTGTCATTTTCAGTTATTATTTCCTATAATTCAGTATTTGCAGCAAGTGATTTTGAGATCGAGGCCAAAATAAATTTACAAAAATTAAATGACCCTGCTAAAATGAAAGTTGTAGCCTCTGCCAATGGTGATACTCAAGTTAAGAACCTAACAAGTAAAGACTTGAAATCAACGAGTACTACTGTTTCATTTAGATTCAATCAGGAGAATGATGT
>DASVGC010000216.1:0-3297 GCA_036379735.1 Nitrososphaeraceae archaeon | reverse complement strand
GTTCAAATATCAGTACACTTTCAAAAGTTATCAAATTTATCTCAAAAAATGATTTGAACATATTGACAGACCATGGAAAAAACAAAGTGATAAAGAAAAATGAAATGGCAATTGAAAAAATAATGCGTTTGTGATTTTTATTAGATTTGGGAGATACTTTATTGTAATTTTTTGTAAATATGGAAATAACATCTAATGATATGGGTATGAGTATGTTTAGAAGATAAAGAGGCAACAGGCCCACGAAATAATTATTTGAAGTAATAGTTGCAGATGATTGGATAGCCATCAAAGTCGCGGTAACGACAGTCATCCGGAATGGAAATTGGATATTTTGAAGCGAATAAAAAATTATAGCGGTGAAAATTGAAGGAAGAGTAGATCCGAGTATGAGTGCAGCAGTCGGAGATGGATTGAAATCAAAATACTGACCTTCTGAAAATGGAAGAGTAAACATGAAAACAAAGTTAATAGTTATCAGCCATAGAATTCCATAACAAATCATTTCAGATATTATCTTGAATTTTCTACGGGATTCAAACAAGTGGGTTCCAATTAGTGCACCCATTATGGAAAGAAACATTCCGCTTATCAACATCAGATGGGGAGGACTAAGCAGGCCGTCAAATCCAAAATTTGTGTGCCACCAATTATCAAACTGGCCAGAGAATACCTCCACAAGACATCCCAAGGCAATTAGTTTAAGTGGATCTGGAATAGAGCGATATACTGAATATGGGCTTTTTAGGGAGAATTTTCGTCTAATTGAAATTACTATCCCTACAACAGTAGCGATCAGGGACAAACCTACTCCAGAGTACAATACTGTATGTGGCGGAGAAAAGAATGATTCAACATTTACTAAACCATGCCATATGATATCCCAATTAGCAGCCCCTACTTGCAGAGCTACTCCTAATCCAACTAGAAAATATATCCAGAGTAATGCGGATGATGATGATAGCGACGGCAATAACTTTTCATTCAAGTTCAAAATATAGAATTCATTACTCTTGGACAAATTTATTCTTATCATGTCTAACGCAGCATTGCGGTTGGAAACCATTATCTTATACGCTCAGCTAAATATACAAAGATAGGTGATTGCTTGGTGGATTATTTTGAAATGGATAGGGTACTGGATGAACTAGCTCGTACTTTTGCAGCCCCCAGTGCAACAACATGGTTCAAAGTTACAGGCAACAAATCGCCCACACAAGATGAATATAGGCTCAAGGTAATTGAATTCATGAATTTGTTTGAAAATTCTTTGTCAATAGGTTATCAGGGTTATCCTAACTCTAAAGATCTATTAGATTTTGTGAAAAAACGAGTAAATGACCAAACTAATGAAATCTTGTCAGGTAAGAACAAGGAAGTGGAAAAAAGATACAAGTACTATGTGGACCATGGTTAAGTTCAAAGTTGATTATAGTTTTTATTGAATTGCGAATTACTATTTCTGGGCACCACTATTTTGATGCACTAAAAGAAGATTTGAAAGTACTACACTAATATCATATTGCTATGATAATACTTTGTCATGAGAAAGAAACGCTCTTCAAAAAGAAAAATTACAGGCAAGGAATTATTATTGCAAGATGAGTTGAACATCAAGATTACCACCTTAATAGAATTATTGGAATCTAAAGGGATCTTAAATAATGGTGAGTTTGCTAGATTGACAGCTATGAGATTGCACGAGATTTCAAAGGCAAGAGCATTTGAGGATCTGGATGAAGAGATCTGACGATAGCAATTCGATTTGTGTAGAATTATTACTCAATATAGGTATCAAATTTGTTTGATTGTTGATAATTACCAGAAGATTTACTATCCATGTAATACAAAATGATTTAGATGGATATTATACTAAATCGCATTAGACAGCTTTCATTCTCCTAAATGACAAGATCCCTATTATGGTAATAATTAAAGTAAACAATAAGAGTATCATAAGATCATGCTCGAAAGTGTATGTTCCTAAATGTAATATACTGTTTCTTAATGCATCTACTGAATATGTGGCAGGATCAATTAGAGTAATTATCTTTAACCAAGGAGGTAAACTGTCAATTGGGAAAAGAGCTCCACTTAGGAAAAATAAAGGAAATACAACAAAACTAACAATCAATTGAAAGCCTTCCAAGCTCTCAATATAGCTCCCGAATGTTAGTCCTAATGACGTCAGACAAAATGAAAGGATCAAGACAATTGACAAAATTTGTAGTAATGTTAGTGCGTCATAATTTATCCCTAAAACAATACCAACCACAAGAACGATAGCGACCTGAAAAAGCGAAGTTGTCATTCCACCGAATGTTTTACCAATAAACACGGTTGTCCTACTGGCGGGGGCAACCATTACACTTTTAAGAAAATCAAATTTTCTATCCCAAATAATATAAGCGCCAAAAAAAATGGAGGTAAAAATAACAGACATACAAATGATACCAGGAAAAATGAACTTTTCATAATCTGTTCCTATTTGTAGGTTCGTTGACCCTAGTCCAGAACCGATGACAAATAGCCACAATAATGGAGTAAAAGTGGAAGCGACAAGTCTGCTTTTCTCCCGTAGGAAAACCTTAATTTCTCTAAGCCATAATGCATAGAGCTGTCCTAATACTATTTTTGAACTAAGATTTCTTGTATTGAGCATATCTTTGCATGAATCCTCCTTCTGGGTTGTCCCCGGATAAGGTATTACCCGAAAGTTCCAAGAATACATCATTAAGTGTAGGTTTCTTGTATTCTATGGTATGAACACCATGTAAATCCTTTATTAGCATATGCAAGTTTAAGTTTACCTCATCCATGTAAATAGTCACAGAATTTTCCTTCTGTTCCACTTTATGAACAAAATCAAATTTAGTAAAATCCTTCTCTGCAGGAACTTCAGCTCTGAATGTTATCTTTACAATATCACCTCCCATTTCCTTTTTTAGTTTTGACGGTGAATCTAGCGCAATTATTTTTCCATTAGCAATAAAACCAATTCTATCACACAACATGTCTGCCTCCTCCATGTAGTGTGTCGTCAATATTATGGTAACCTTTTCCTCTCTTACTATTTTTTTGATGTATTTCCACATACTTTCCCTACTCGTCGGATCTAAGCCCAATGTGGGTTCATCTAAGAAGAAAACCTTAGGATGATGTAAGAGCCCCCGTGCGATTTCTAATCGCCTCCTCATCCCGCCAGAATATTTCTTTACCTGGTCATTTTTTCGGTCATCCAATCCAACTAATTCTAGCACCTCCGAAATTCTTTTTTCTCTTATCTTTCGAGGTATT
>DASVGC010000215.1:0-3799 GCA_036379735.1 Nitrososphaeraceae archaeon | reverse complement strand
GCGATTTTTATTTAAGTGTTCAGATGTACTTTTCCAGAACGTTGAATGATCCTCTTACAAGGTGGTATTGCTAAAATATCGATGAGTTGGGCAGATAACCAGCAATAAGAATAATCATGATATATTCAAATTAAATAAACTGGAAAAACCGATGACGGTGAGTTCCAATTGAACCCACTTTGTTTTCTTATTGTATTCTGGATTCTCTTATCGGAGATTGTAAAAGCTCTCCAATCTCATTATGCATCTTTAAGAGGTTTAATCCCTTTTCAGTAGTTTTGTATGTTTGTACACCTTCTAAATATTCGAGTAAGTTATTTTCAATAAGTACGGACAAATATTCTTTCAATTGAGCGTAGCTGAGGAAGGCCTTGTACATGATTTTTGTTTTTGTTGTACCACCATTTGCCGCTTCAAGAATCATTGACACTATTTCTGTTCTGCTTCTGTATTTCATATAATTGAACTGATAAATTTACTATATTAACATGTTGACACAAAAGTATAGAACAAAACGAAATCGTGGTTGTTGTTTGCTATAACTGACAGTTCAAGATTTTGTAAGGTTTGTATTTGCAGTAGGTAGCTGGAAGAATGGAAATCCGCTGCTTCCAATTGCATATGGCATTTGTCCATTCCATTTTGTAATAGCCTGCCATTGAAGGTATTCTGGACTTTCTTTTAGTTGTTGAGTAATAATCTGTATTGCTTCAGATTCACCACTTGCTCTGGCAGCATTTGCTCTAGCCTGCCCTTCGGCTTGAGCTACGGTTTGATTTGCAACTACCTCAATAGCCCTCAAATTGTTTTGTTCAGTGAGAAATTTTTGAAAGGCTACTACCTTCTGTTCTATTTGATCTGAAAACGATTGAGAGAATTGGAAATCTGTTATGAACACATTCTGAACAACCAAATTGTTTGAAGAAAGAGTTGTACGTATAGTTTGAGATATAGCATCCTTGGCAGTTTCTCTTTGTGTTATCAATTCTTCGGCGTTGAATTTCGCAACACTAGCCTTGACTGATTCTTGTATAGTAGGAGATATGACACGATCCTGATAATTCACACCTAAAAGCTGATATATCTTGTTGACTTGTTGAGGGTCTATTCTATAGTTTAATGCTATTGTTGTTCGAACTTCCTGCAAATCTTTTGATGCCGCTGAAGAATCAGCTTGGAACTTTTGTGTACGTACTTCCATCAGGACGACTTGTTCCACAAATGGAGTCACAAAATGAAAACCTTCTCCAAGAACTCTATCTTGAACTGCTCCAAGATGGAGAACTACTCCTCTGTATCCTGCTTGAACCGTTGCGACCGACTTTACTGAAACAACAAGAATAATAATTACTATAATTATGACGACAGCGATTCCTACCTTGTTAACTGATGGGAATCGAGGCATGCGACTGTAAGACATGTCTAGTTTACTAGGTTGTGTGGAGTATAATATCCTTTACCGAAGTACATCAATCTAATTAGGATATCGAACCCGAGCATTGTATTTGTACTGACTTTAGAAGCAACTGTCCTTACAATGATTTTAATTTGCCATCTTCAAGGCGAGTTATTACTGTTAAATTTCACGGAATGCTAGCAATGTTAAAAGGTTTGAAGATGCTGATAAAAGGAATTGCGGCAACTACGAAGAAAGTATCCGGAAGTGTCACAATGGCAATAGTAATCAAAACGGCGTTCTTGGCTTCAGTTTCTATAATACTTTTCGCCAACTCCACCTTTCCAATAGCAAAACCAATTGATGTGTTAGCGCAAGCAGATACTTCTGTTGATGTTGCTTCTGAGGTCTATATCTCAGTTGATAATAGCTACAACAATGATGATAATGGCGCTGGTGCGGCTGACTCGATAAGAGATAACAACAATAAAAAAAAGAAAACAGGCTGGTCTGATATTGAATATTTAAAAGATGCAGACAATAACACAATGGTCGATTACAAGAACCTCTTTGGAATGAATATAGGCAAAGTCTACAATCCTAACTTTGTCGACAATGCTGACTGGTTCCTTAATAGCAGTAACTATGAAGACCATTCAGTTTACTATCTGATACCTTACAACTACAACTGGCATTTTAACTCTAAGATATCTGCACCATGGTATGGCTGTGAAGCTCAGAGTAAGGCGATGCTTGTTACTGCTAAAAAATACAATGAAACAGGCGATTCCAAATACCTAGAATTTTCCAAACAAGTATTCAACGGTCTAAATTCTCCTGTCCTAAATCAAGACGGCTGGCTTTTGGGAGTGGCGAGTGAAAAAAACAATGCCAAAATACTAAACAGTCAACTGTTTTGCGTTGCAAACCTGATGACTTACTACGAATATACTGGCGATGAGCGAGCACTGACATTCTTCAAAAAGGGCGTTGAGGTAGTGGAGAAAAATATCAACCACTTAACTGACGATTGTGGAACTTACTACTCTATGACTATGGATAGATTTGTATCGCACAAGAAGCATCCTGAATACATCAAGATGCTCGAAAGGTTGTATTTGATGACTGAAAGCAACACGCTGAAAAATACGTTAGACAAGTGGCAGCATGATTATCGATTTCCTTGTTATTCTAAGCTTTTTGAATAACATTATAACAACTTGAATGAATCTCATTAAATCATAAACTCAGTCCGAAGTGTCGTAGAAAATCTACGATATTATTGTGCCAAATCTACAAACCTTATAAATTATATTGTTACCTAAATTTGTAACATCATTACTAATCATGGTATCAAAGTGGTCGGCTCAGTAGAACTGATAATGTTAGTGTGATATTTTCACAACCATAGACATTTCATTCTGGTGGTAGTGACAATTGCATCAAGAGAACAACCCAAGTATTATGAAATGTATTTACTGGCTGGTATGCTACCAACACCTTTGTGTTGTCTATTGTATCAACAGTGGAACCAATTTGTCCACCTATAGCATCCTTAAAACCCGTTAGATTAGAAAAAGACTCAGGAATTGTACTTTTGTTTATATCAGAATCGGCAATCTTCTGTCCTTTGCTATCCACGTAGACAATACGGGTACTGTCTTCTAAAGATGTAAGATTAAGTGATTGAAGTTCTTTATTTAAAACACCAAAATCAATACTACTAGCCCATACACCAACAATAGTAGAGTTATCAGTAAGTGAATATACGGGAACTGCAATCTTTGCAGTACTAGCACCAGAAGCGGCTGCAGTAGTATGCATGTTTCCTAAGTAAGTGTCATTAGTTTTAATCGCTCCTTGATAATAATCTCTGAATGCAAAATTGTTTAGGGTTAGACCCTGTTGTATAGAATAAGGTTCAAGAAAATACATGTCTCCATTTGGTAAAAGTAGGAAAATTTCATATAAATCATTATTGCTAGATAGTATGTTCTTTACTACTTGTCTTTTTTCTATATCTGCGTATTGAGGAATTCCATGTAGTGTGTTTAATGTTTGATTAAGCAAGTGTGCGTCGTGAACATCTCTTACTTGTGGTAATTTGCTTGTTATTTCAAGAATGGCACCTGCTTTTTGAATGCGATTTTCAAGATTCTTTGCCAGTAAATTTGTGATTAACGAAAGATTATTTTGTGAGCTGTTTGAATTGATTGTATCATAATTTGTATTGATATCAAGTTGAGCATTAGCAGGTTCAAAATACATGTCCTGTATGTTTAAAGTGCCGATGCCCAACGAAAGAACAAGAAAAATTGCTAAACAACGCAAGGTAACAACTAATGACATACCATTACCATGTATATGCAGTATTTTTAGATTGCGGATAGAACACCATCTTAC
>DASVGC010000214.1:0-7744 GCA_036379735.1 Nitrososphaeraceae archaeon | reverse complement strand
AGGGAAACTTATGATGATAGTCCTAAAAA
This sequence comes from Nitrososphaeraceae archaeon, assembly GCA_036379735.1. Classification (GTDB taxonomy): domain Archaea; phylum Thermoproteota; class Nitrososphaeria; order Nitrososphaerales; family Nitrososphaeraceae; genus TA-21. The sequence continues at coordinate 7,715 of DASVGC010000214.1, read as the reverse complement.
TTTCAGATCCCGGTACTTGGAACAATTCAAAGGAGATAAGTCAAGGATAAAAATAGTGACGCTTATTTTAACAAAACCTCATTCATTATCAAATTAACCCTCCAATAGTATTTCATAAATTACTGTTATGTATTGTTATGTAGTAACATAATGTGATCACTCATACAATTTCTTGAACAAAACATTGAGTTGCAATTACTATGGATACAAGGAACTGGATCCTGATGGTTAAATTTCCTATTACAATAAGTACAGAAGGATTCTAGTTTGGTAATTTTATGTTCAGAAAATTTATTTCCACAATTTCGTTTCTCCTTAAACCATCTTACATCCAAATTTTGTTTTTCCGCATAACTCATAACCGTATCATAAGCCTCGTAGTAACCTTGGGCATAAAATTCTCGATAAGATATCTTGATTGTACTTTTTCTACCATCTGCGAACGATACAATCCATTTTTCATATGGTACGGTATTTTTTTCATCTATCCCTGAAATGACTTCCCTTTCTTTTTTCTCATGCTTATTCAATTATTACCACAATATTCTATCCTTCAGAATATATTTTTAATTCACTCAGATATTCACATTTATTCGAACATGTGAAGCAACAATTCGTACCAATAGCATTTGAGAAGTTTATATGAACCTGTTCTTCATAATTTAAGATTGGATAAGACCTGCGCATACTGCGGCAAGTGTTTTACTGGAGAAAGCTGGCCCCACGTAGAAGGAAACTCTAATCTAGGCGTTTTGAAAATAGAGAATTTTTGCTGTGAAGAGCATAGAATTCTGTTTTTGGAATCTATTTAGAATAATGTCGGTCTATTTTCCAAATACTTGACCAAGGTTGTTCCGCATACTACCCAAGCGTCCTTTTCTACTTTCTTTTTTCTTAACATGTTCAAAACACTTGTCACATAAGGATCTCAAATTCGAAGGTCTGTTGTCTTTCAACGAACCATTAATGTGTTCAAAAAAGGGACCATTACTTCCTTTAAATTTAACTGAACATTTTTGACATCTATGATGTGACCTTTCTAGCACGGTTTGTCGTATACTAAGGGTCAAATTCTCATACTTCTTTTTGTCAATATTTCCAGTGCCTCCACCCCCAAAGAATGACAATGATGAGTCTACCATGGAGCCAGAAATAACTCTTGCTATTAAATCCTCTAATATTATTTAAATAAAATATCAAAATAGGTCAAAATATTCAGAGATATAGAGGCGATTCGATATCGAAGTAATGTAGTAAATTTAGTTAATGTTCGACTGTCAGACTAGATAGACATGATCACTATAATAGTCTAGAGTTGATTTTTCCAAAATAGAATTTTGGTGGTTCTAGAAAAAATTATGAACCCTTAGAAGGGTGTGACCAGTTCAAAGGGTACTTCAAAACTGTCTAATACACATTGAGCGCCGGGCAAACAAACCACTCCATATACAACAATATTATTGCACTCCAAGTCACTATCTTCACTTTTTGAATTGTTTTCACATTTGTTGATTTGTTGGTTTTCCTCTTCTTTTTCATTTTCATCATCTTCCGCCCTAACTTGCTGAAACCCACTGAAGATTGCCGTTGACACCAATGTTAGTGTAAGCACCGATACTAGAATAATGGTCATACTAACGTTTTTCATTACACTGATTTTTTATCTATGATATATTAAAAGTGCGTTACAACAATTAGTAAAAAAAGATGAGGATCTTGTTGCTAAAATTGAATGTGTTAATTTCTTCTATAACAAGATTCCAAAAATCGAATTCTATATACTAAACAAGGATCAAATTTTCAGGACATAAAGTGGACCGAGTGGGATTTGAACCCACGACCACCTACGTTTCCTCTGTAAATGGCGAGGTCATTTACATGCAAGGCAGGTATTCTACCAGACTAAACTATCGGCCCTACAAACACAGTATTTTTTTACATGATAATTTAAGTGCTTTTAATTACTTTCTGCATACTGTTCATTATCTCAATACTAAAATACGCAAACTCCCTGTGCACATGTAACTATGAGTGGACAGTTAGGAATACTATGTTACTAAATATAAGAACAATGATAAATCTATTCTTATCCAAGTTCACATGAAATAATAAATTATGGAGTTGAACTTGCAAGAAAAATGCCCTATTCATTTACTGTAAAGTTACCAAATCAGCCAATAGCTCGAATTCTAACAGTAATTGCCCGCCACCAAATCTTTCATCCAGTGAAGAGAGTTTTCCATTAGAGTCCCCTCCACTATAGTGGACTGTCGTCCAATTTTTAAGGCCTAAATACTGAAAATCATGCAAGTCGCAAGTGCAGGACTTTATTTCCCAAATACAGTTTCTAAATAACACTAATCTTGTTCGAATGTGATCGAAATACTTTTAGCACATGTCCAAATAATTTGGGATATGTCCGCTCTGTTGAAAGATCGTGTTTGGGTTATGTTGTCAGAAGTGGCTAAGAGAGGGGTTTATCCCTTGCATGGATCTAGACTAGGAATTTTCAGAATACCTGTAGAAATAACAGAGCGTTCTGATACAAGTGCCATTATTAACAGTTTAAAAAGTTCTGGATTTAAGATAGATTCGTATGCAGACAGAATCTATGTTTCAGACAGATGGACGGAAACTGGGGTTGATGCAATAACTCAAAAAGATGTAGAGGCAAATTTAGAAATTACTGTTGAAATTGTAACAGGGGATGTAGTTGATATAATATATCAAATCAAACCTGTAGAATACTTTGGCGATCACTACTGGATTAAGAATTATAGACAAAAAACAGATTCAAGAGCAAAAATAATCATTGACACAATAATTTGGAATTCTAAAATTGGAGATAAACTTATAGATCATTACAAGAAATCGCAAAAATTATCTGCTGAAGATTCAATAAAGAAATTGGATGAACTGACTCCGCTAAAAAAGAAACCAGTGTCCAGAGACCCGAGTCTTGCTCAAGATGCAAAATCCCAAGAAAACCTGTCTCAACCTAAGGCCCAAGTAAACACTCCATCCGCTACGCCACCTCCACAAGCTCCTCCAGCAATGACCGGTGGGAATACAACAATTTCACTTACTGGAACAGGAGATTCGTATTCAAAAGTAGAAGGTCCAATCGATCCGGAATTCAAATCAAAGCGCCAGGTGACAGGAACCTTCCAAGGAATTAAGGTCTGGGGGCCTGTTGATGCGCCAGGTCAACTTGGTATCTGGGGAACCGAGGTTACGGTGGATTTCGATATCTGTGTTGCTGACGGTGCATGTATTGAGGCCTGTCCCGTAAATGTTTACGAGTGGTTAGATACACCAGGTCATCCTGCGTCAGAGAAAAAGCCTTTCATGATAAGAGAAAAAGATTGCATTTTCTGTATGGCGTGTGAAAATGTATGTCCTCCGCAGTGCGTAAAAATATTCCAAAAGGGGCAGTAGCGTTAGAAGGCTATACTGTGAACCTATAAATATTTACTTGTACATTTTTACAATAGGTAGTGATAGAAGATAATATCAGAATTCAGTGGATTTTTGTACTATGTTTTGATGGCAATTGCTTGGATAATGACTGTTTACACTTTGAATTTTAATTATTTGAGTTACAAGTCTGTTAAGAATTCACTTAATCACAAGGTTGGGAAAAAAATAACTTTGTCTGATGAAACATGCCCGCTAGTAACAATACAGTTGCCAATCTATAACGAAAAATACGTGGCCACACGCCTAATCAATGCTGTTTGTAGTATGGATTTTCCAAAAGAGAGAATGGAAATACAGGTGCTTGATGATTCAGACGATGAAACCTCTGGCATTATTGAAGAATCAATTGACAAACATAAAAAAGATGGATATAACATTTCAGCTTTTCGCAGAATAAGTAGAACAGGCTACAAAGCTGGAGCTCTAAAAGAGGGATTGAAATTTGCTAAAGGAGAATTCATTGCCATATTTGATGCGGATTTCATTCCTCCCAGTGATTTCTTGAAAAAAGCCCTATGTTATTTTGAAGATTCGAAAATTGGCCTAGTTCAGGGGAGATGGGGACATATCAATGAAAAATATTCAATTTTGACAAAGGCTCAAGCTGTATCGTTGGACTTTCATTTCTTTATAGAGCAAAAGGCAAAGAGTCTAACTCATCTCTTTATGAATTTCAATGGAACTGCTGGAATATGGAGAACGCTATGTATAAAGGATGCAGGTGGCTGGCATACAAGCACTTTGGTTGAGGACTTAGATTTGAGCTTCCGTGCTCAGATGAAAGGCTGGAAATGCATCTTTGATGAGGATTTGGTTGTAAATGCTGAACTTCCCGTTCAGATGAATGCTGCAAAACGCCAACAATTCAGATGGGCGAAAGGTTCGGTGCAGGTTGCAAAGAAACTCTTAATAATGTTACTTTCGCATAGAACACTTCCAATAGATACTAAAATCCAAATATTCATTCAATTGACCAAACATATCATAAACCCACTTTTTCTCATACAGTTCTTAATATTCCCTCTTCTACTACTGATGAATTATCAGATTTATGATACTGCTATGGCTCCCGCCCTTGGAATTGTTGCGTATCTTCTTTTAGGACCGGTAACATATTTGATAATGATTAGAAAAATATGGCGCGAGAATTGGAGAACAAAGGCACTACAGTACTTATTTATGATATTTTACGCTAGCGGAATTTCAATCAACAATTCTGTAGCTATATTTGATGCATTGTTAGGAAAAAGAAATGAATTCCTAAGAACCCCAAAATTTGGGATAATGGAAAAAAATCAAGATTGGAGCAATAACAAGTACGCTTTACCATTTACAAAAACAACATTATTGGAAATCTTCTTTAGCGCATATGGTTGTATTACAATTGCCATATCATTGTGGTCTGGAAATCCAATATTTGTTCCTCTTATTGCATTACAAACGATAGGATTCTTCTACGTAGCATATCTCAGCATAATCCAGTCCAAGAACAAAAAGAGCACGACCAAAATGTATCTAAGTTCACAAACTGAATTTAATTTACAAGATGTAAGAGCCAATGATCCAATGACTTGACAATATTTATTCCCTGACTTAGATTTCAGGTCAGCATGTCTGACTAGATAACTCCGGCTTCTCTCAATTTGTTTGGTAAATATGTATCAGCCAAATACTTGAATCCATATTTGAAAAATGCATCCAATTCACATTTTTCTTTTCGCCCAAGAAATGTATCTAGTTCTTTTCTCCATCTTTTATCCTGAAGCCATGGTTTTTTCTTCATGTCGTTTGCCCTGTTTATATCCTCCGGAGTAGCGGCAAGTCTGGCTACTTTTGGAATATTATATTCGTAAATATCAGAAAACATCATTCCCAGTACCTTTGCATTTGGTGTTACCAATCTATCACTATCGTAGCTTAAGGATTCACTTCCGATTTTGTAACGTAATGCAATTCCCAATCCCCACGGGTCAGCATCCGCAAAAATAACAACCGGCTTTTTCCACTTTTCATTTAACATCTTTACCATCATCCTTGTTGCTCTATCTGGTTCACCTGATCCTGTTAGTAAGATCGCATTATATTTTTGAATAAATCCTGACTTTCTAATATTGTTGAGTACTGTATCTTTCTCTACTACCATGACAAAATCCGCCTTCACTTTCACTATTTCGAGATCTCGGATGTTGGTTGGTATGAGTTGTGATGTTGCCCGGCTCCCTAGATTGCAATCAATCAGATCTCCACCAACACTCAGTGTTATTGGCCCTGAAATCATTCCTTTTGGTTTGGAAGTTACTGAAAACTCCTCACGCGGAACGTTTGTCAAAAGTTCAATTGCCTTTATTGCATCATCAGAATCATCTTGACCGCTCCAAAATTTTTGTTGATTTTTTTCATCACCAACGGTGCTCAGAGTAGCATAATACATGCCTCTTATGGTACTTTCCATTTCTTCATCCAACAATTTTCTTATGGCATTTGCCATGACCAGATATTGGGCAAATGTCGGAATCTTCTTAGTACTATTAGGACCAATTTGAACCGTCTTCTCTCCAATAGTAAGCATTCTCTTTTCATCCGACCAAACAGTATTGTCATATCCCACCTTTGGAATTTCAAGACTTGGCATGATACCCTTAGTAAGGATATCATCTCCAACATTCTTCATTATTTTCCTGATCTTGTCAGTAATTTCTTGATGTCTTTTATCTTTTAATTTCATTTCTTTTACACCTCATTTTTTAGTATTCTTACGAGAAATAACAATTTTGGACGATTTAGTTTTGTTACTATGGTTTGCTACACTAGTTCGGGTATCATATTTACTGAGCTTAATTTCATTACTACTTGTATTACTTGCGATCATTTTTTTGTGCACTGGCTCAATCTTTTTTTGATTTGAATTAGGAAGGATTTGTTTAGCAATGTTTGATAATTCCCCACCTACATACTTCTCCGCCAAGATTTGAAATGCATTGGAAAGTTTTTTTGTATCTATCTTGATTGATTCGGATATTGCGCTTACTATGAATGGTATATAGTGCTTGTAGAGTCTTAATTTATTCTCGTCTTCTTTTATCTTTAGTTCTCTTCTTATCTGGGCACTGACTTTTCTATAAAGATCAGAGAGACATGATTTCATATATTTTTTGAGATCTCCTTCTGAGGCTATGCTCTCCTTTCCTGCAGTCTTATAGGGTATTTTTGTGGAACAGATGTGAAAGAAAATATGAATCGGTAGATACTCTACGGTTCTGTCGGACTTTGTTTCTACATTAGAAAATTGTTCCTTAACTTCTTTCTTTGATATCCCCATTTTGTTTATACCTACTTCAGAAATTACCTCCCGTGCAACATCAGACCCTTCGTCATACAGGAGTGGAATCTTATTGGCAAATCGGTAGAGTTTGAATGAAGGAATATCACCTCCATAGGCAATTCCACATTCCACAATTGTTGGTCTATTATTCACAACGCAAATTCGTGAAGAATATGCGGTCAGAGATGGCTTTAATATCTTGGCGCTTAAATGTGTCTGACTTCCTGAATTGGTTGTTACCTTATTTTGAATAATCGAATATTCAGATGTCATTCCAACAGTTAGAATTTTTTCCCCTATTGGACTCAAATGGTCTGTATTTGGAGATTGAAATTTCGTATGTTTGCAAATATTTACGACTTTAATCAACTCGTGTTCGTCATATTGATCTGCAGGCTTTGCTGTCAGTTCTGCCCTGTTTACAATGTCTTTGGCCTTATCATTTGACATTTTCTGGAATGAGTTTGAGAGTATACCCTGCAGGGTTGTTTTTTGATTCATGAAACTAAATATGGCCTTCTTTAATGTCTTGAGATCCATGTCTGAGGGATGGGGTAACACTTCCTTTGAAGGATTTGGCATTGTCTCTGTTCTCCTCTTGAACGTTACCTTACCTTCATCTGTTTCAAAAACAAAGACCGCATATGGGTTAACGATACTTGTTTGACTAATGTAATCATAAATTTTATTTTTAGTTACAGGCGATAATTTTGCACGCAAAATCGCTTGGACCTTAAAACCAGAATTACCATCTATTTGTGATTCATCATTCTTGACATTCTTCTTAAAAAGAGTGATTGGTTTATTTGTACCAATATCCGTTCTTAGATCAAAGTAATATTCTGACTCTTCCTCAGACTTGGACCATACTTTCAATGGATGATCAGTATCTTTTGTCGAAAATGCTGCTATC
>DASVGC010000213.1:0-3856 GCA_036379735.1 Nitrososphaeraceae archaeon | reverse complement strand
CTGTATAGCGGATAATCGTAACCCAGCTCAATCATTAATTATATTGATAATATCATGCAATTTAACTTGTGTGGATGTGATAATATTTCTCAATTCACATGATTGATTTTATTGGATTAAACAGCATACCCGTTTAGAATGCGAGATTAACTCATTTGGACCAACAAATATAGTAAAAGTTCATTCTGATGACTAATATTTATTATTCAGATAAATGATATAGATAATATCTAAAATTACGAAATGAAAAATAATGAAATTGCCAAAATATTTCGCGAAATCTCATATCTTATCCAAATAGCGGAAAAAGATCCAAACACTATCTACAAAGTTAGAGCATATGAAAAGGCCGCTGATGTGATTGAGAAACTCTCTATGAGTATTGAGGAAATTTATTTAGAGGAGGGAGTTCAGGGTCTCAAGAAAATACCTTCAATTGGTAATGCCATTTCAACTAAAATTGAAGAACTCATAAAATCCAACAAAATTCCTTATCATGAAGAATTAAAAAAGAAGATACCCATTAAGGTATCTGAATTTTCCAATATTACAGGATTTGGTCCTAAGACGTTGAAGATCCTATTCGAAAGTCTAAGGATTACAAATATCGCTGACCTAGAAAAGGCTGCATTGGAAGGTAAAATTTCAAAGATAAAGGGCTTTTCAAAGACTAAAGAAGAAAAGATTATCAAAACAATTCAATTGTCAAGAAATGCTAAGACTAGATATTTGTTAGGAGACATATATCCCCTGATAAAGAAAATAGAGAACAGATTAAGCCGCAGAGACAACGTAAATCGATGTCTTGTTGTAGGATCCTTCAGAAGGATGAGGGAAACTATTGGAGATATTGATATTCTAATCTCAACAGATAAACCGGAAGAAGTATTAGAATTTTTTGTTAGTATGCCTGAAGTTCAAGAAATCAAAGGAAAGGGAAAAACAAAGGCATTTATCGAACTTGGAAATGGCATAGGCGTGGACTTGCTCGTAGTTCCCGAAGAGAGTTTTGGTTCAGCTGCTCAATACTTTACCGGAAATAAAGACCATAATATCTCAATACGTAATTTGGCACTTTCGATGGATTTTCATCTTAATGAATGGGGTTTGTATAACAAAAGGGGAACAAAAATTGCAGGATCCAACGAACAAGAAATCTATGAAAGACTGCAACTCCAATATATTCCACCTGAACTTAGGGAAAATTGTGGTGAAATTCAGTACTTTACTGAACAGAGTAATATGCCGTTAGATCTGATAGACTACGGAGATTTAAGGGGAGATCTTCACACACATAGCGATATTACTGACGGCACAATGTCAATAAGCGATATGGCCATGCATGCAAGAAGAAAATTTGGACTAGAGTATATTGCAATTACAGATCATACTAAGAGCCTTCGATTGGCAAATGGTCTGAATGAAGATCAGCTGTTAAGTCAAATTCATAAAATTGAGCAATTAAATGACACTTCGAATCAAGACTCAAATGATGACACTGTTCCTAATTTCAGGATTCTAAGTTCTGCAGAGGTCAACATACTTAAGGATGGCAACCTTGACATCTCTAATAATGTCCTTGATAAGTTAGATATAGTTGGAGCTTCAATACATTCGAATTTTTCATATACTAAAGAGATTCAAACAAATAGACTAATCAAAGCGGCCAAAAACCCAAGCGTAGATATTATATTTCATCCGACGGGCAGGCTGATAAACAAGAGAGAAGGTTATGCAGTGGACATGGAAAAGGTAATTCAAGTGGCAAGCGAAACCAGAACTGTCTTGGAAATTAATTCTAGTTATAATAGGCTGGACTTGAGGGATGAGCATATCCGTATGGCTGTTGAAAACGGTGTCAAACTGGCAATCAATTCTGACGCCCATCATCCAGTTCACTTTGCTTACCTTATATTTGGTATAGGACAAGCTAGGAGAGGATGGGCAAAAAAAATTGACATTGTCAATACGTTAAAAGTAGAATCCTTGCTTAAATCATTAAAATAATAACAAAAATATTTGCTAGATAATTCAAGTCGAATTAAGCATAATGAAAAAACTCAATTCTTGTTTGGAGACCATTTATCTTTCATGGCAGTCATGAAATCTTCCAACTTCTTTAGCGTTTCATGATGTAAATGATGCTCTATTCCTTCGGCGTCAGTATTGGCAATTTCATCATCGACACCAATCATTCTAAAGAACTGAGCCAAAATCTCATGCCTATTATGGATACTTTTTGCTATTTTAATTCCGTCGTCAGTAAGTCGTATTCCACGATATTTTTCATAGTCTAAGTAACCGCTTTCATCTAATCTTTGTATCATTTTGGTAACGCTTGGAGAACTCACATTTAGGTAGTTTGATATATCAACCATCGTAGCATATCCTTTTTGCCTAATAAGTTCGTAAATTACTTCAAGGTAATCTTCCATTCTATCAGTACGATCCTCTTTCTTAGTAACATTTGCATCTCGGATAAATTCAAGTCTACTGTTTGAAACGTCAGATTCATTCTTCATTTTGTTAGAATACTTTCCCTCCAAACTGCAACGTGAATATTCCTTTTGTCATATCAGCAACCCCGTAATATACATTATGAATATCCCAAGCATGAATCCTGAAACGATTGGGAAACTTGTGAGAGCTCTATTGTTATTATAATACATCCAAGATCCCACAGAGTAGACTACCTGAAATATTGCACCAGATCCGATTCCAAGGAAAATTATTGTTGCAATCGGAGAATACAGGAATCCCCCAATCCATGATCCTATTATTGTCGGCACACCTGCTATTAGACCCATAAGAATTAATTTTGCAATGGCCAATTTCTTGTTCCTTGCCATTGGAGCAACAATCGCCAGACCTTCAGTTGTATTATGTAGTGTAAATCCAAGTATTAGAAATGAACTCAGTGCAACTTCACCTAAAAGAACTGCTGCACCTATGGCTAATCCCTCTCCAAAATTGTGTAATCCGATACCAATTGCAATCATCATAGATAATGCCACAGGTCTTATTATGAGCTGTTGTTTTGAAGGATGAATAGAGGATACATTTGAGCTATCTTCCTTTGACACCTCTGTATATACTGGCTCTGGGTCCGAACTTTTTGCCCATGCTTTTTTCACTAATCTTGATGATACATAAATTAGTGATACTAAAGAAAGTATTGCTATCACAATAAGGAGCATCTGGCCATGAAATGCAGATGAAATATCTCTTACTACTATTTCATTTCCTTCAAGGAGGGCGTCAATGCCCAGAAATACAAGTAGACCGACAGTAAAACTCAGAAAGAAATTGTATTTATTGAGACTCAGTTTTCTTATGAATGGGTACCACAAGAGACCTATCATTACGGGTATCACTCCAACATAAGTTCCAATTAACGCGAAGTATGATGCTTGTTTTACGGTTGGTTGTGGAGTAAGAGTCGCAAATTGAACAGTTTTTTCAAATCTGGTTCCGTCATCAGTAGTGAGACCAATTCCATACGGTTCTCCTTCATTCCACGTAAATGGAATAATGACTGTGGCACTTTCGAACCTTTCTAGTCTACTGTCAGGTTCCATAGCAGCTGAATGAATTCTATCATTTACATCCGCCTGTACAATTGATACTTCAGAATGACCAGTATTTCTAACAGTGGCTATAATTTTCAAAGGTTCAAATTCTACTTTTTCAATTGAAATTTCTGGAACCGGTATAATCTGGCTATTAAAAAACAAGCTGGGATACGACAATATCAATACGATCATCATTCCTAGTATCACAAATGGTACTATACCAAAGAACACTATTTTCTTTTTTGAAATATTTTCCTTAATTATACCTCTTTCTCTTTCCATTA
>DASVGC010000212.1:0-5397 GCA_036379735.1 Nitrososphaeraceae archaeon | reverse complement strand
AAAAAGTGGATTTAGGAAATTCATGGAGATGGCAAAAGAGGCAGGAGCAGATGGATTTATCTTGCCTGATATGACTATTGATGAATCAAAGAAATATTTAGAATATTCAAAAAATCTTGAACTGGCATCGATCTTTCTTGTCGCACCAAATACATCAAACGCAAGAATTAAAAAAACACTGGCTGTCTCTACGGGATTTGTCTATGTAGTTTCAGTTTATGGTACCACTGGGATGAGAAATTCATTTGATAAGTATACTCTTACTGCTATTAAGAACATTAGGAAATTAAGCTCCAACAAGAAAAATATTTCTGTAGGATTTGGGATAAGTACTCCTCAACACGTAAAACTCATTTCAGACTATGGATCTGATGCTGTAATAGTTGGAAGCGCCATAATCAAGATGGTAGATGCCAATAAAGACAATGGTATCATTCAATTGCAAAACAAATTAAAGAATTACGTTAAATCTTTAAAGGCTGTATGCACCAATTAATAGTAACAAAGTCGTATTAACTTGTAATTATTCCACTAAAGTCGGTTGAAAAGAACATGTTGTTTAGACTGACTTGGTATTTTTTACCATTTCTCTCTACAACAATTTCAATGTCATCTAAGGAATCAGAAATCTGACCATCTACTAGTTTTGCTATCACGACATGAACTGATTCATGTGAAATCAATGCACTCATAAATTCTTCAATCCTGTCAAAATCATTCCTACCTAATTTTGCGCTTTCCTTGGACTGAACAATTAGCATGTTTTCAACCTCATAAGTAAAGTATCCTGGTACATCGTCGGTAGCGCATGAGAGGACAAAATCGTTGATAGTCATTTATCTCTAAAATCTTATCTTATCTATAGTATAAAATATTCTGCGTCAGGGTGATGAACTACAATGGCCGCAGTAGAGTATTCAGGAGTTATCTGACCTGCTGAAGTAAGGCCTATTCCACATCTGGTAGGATCAATTAACTTCCATACTAAATAATGCTGCATAGTATCCGGACAACTAGGATATCCCCAACTATATCTAAGACCCCTGTTCTTGTCAATATTCAATTCCTCTCTAATCTTGTAATGGACCCATTCGGCAAGCGCTTCAGCTGTTTCTACCGCCAGCCCATGAAGATAATAGGCATCAGTGTAGTTATTCGTTGAATTTAGTTCTTCAATTTTGGAAACAGTTTTCTGACCGACTGAAACTACCTGAAAGGCCACAGTATCCTGTTTGCCAAAGTAATCTGTAATGCACAAGTGTTTTGGTTTTGAGGATCGTGGAAATTCAAAAACAACTTCACCCTGCTTGTTAGATTCAACAACAAGGTTGTTACCTTGATTGTTACACTTAAAGTAGGAATATACAACACTTGGTGAGAAGAGATCCTCATCTATTACTCTCTTTTTCCATTCTTTTAATAATGATTCTGGATCACCGATCTTTGACGCAGATTTTCCTCTTATACCCCAAGAGAGAACAAAAAGGGATTTCTTATTCAAATAGCTCCAAACTTTTTCAAGATCAATTTCTGAAGGTTTTAGTATTATCGGTGTATCTAAATGAGGTGAAACTGGTGGTGATACGGGTATTATCTTTTTAACTGGCGAGTCTATATCAGTTTTAGTAGTAGCTGTCTTCGTTTCATCAAACTTTGTGATTTTGCTATTCCACTCCTCAACAAATTTATCCCTTTCTGGAGATCTCAACTTGTTCATAACATTTAGACCATCAAAAGCTGTTTTACAATAAAATACTCCCGCCTTATACACCTCATCGCCTTTTGCAATTCGGTTAATGTAGTTACTATTGATTGCGGCACCTCCACACAAAGCCGGAATCCTAAGATCAAGTTCCCTGGCCTTTTCTATAAAGAACTGCATTTGTTTTGAGGTAGAAACTAGTAAAGCAGACAAACCAACCGCGTCAGCTTGCACTTCCCTAATCTTATCTATAATTTGTTGAATTGGAACTTGCTTACCAAGATCATAAACCGTATATCCATTATTTATGAAAATTGTCTTTACAAGATTTTTACCAATATCATGAACGTCTCCATATACAGTGCATAGTACCAATTTACCCTTGCTAACTCCTTGTTTTTTGATTAGATATTTCTCAAGTTCCGATACTGCTGATTTCATACATTCTGCTGATTTCAGTACAAATGGCAAAATTAACTCTCCTGCCCCAAACTTATCGCCGACTTCCTTCATTGCCGGAAGTAATACTTCATTAAGAGTTTCAACTGCCGCATCATGTGCCAATTCTGGGTGCTGTATTAAGATATCCTCTTTCTGAATATTTTCCACATTTTCTCCTAATTTTTTTTCAAGTCTGTTAGCAATTGCACCAACTACATCGCCTTCAATTCCGTCTTTTATTCTATTTACTATACGATAATAACATCGCTTATCAAAACTCCAATCATTATCTATTTCTTCCAATTTTTCTTCGTTCTTAGTAACTGTTACGTTCTTATTCTCAAAATAATAAATTAGATCTGAAAGTGCGTTGGCGTGTTTATTAAAAATAAGATCTTCGGCAAGCTTGATTTGTTCCTCATTAATCTCACCTATCGGGATTATGTCTTTTGCATTTATAATCACGGTATCAAGTCCTGCTTTTAGTGCATGATACAAGAATACAGAATTGATTATTTTTCTGGCGCTAGGAGGAAGGCCAAAACTAATGTTGCTTAAACCAAGGGTGGTAAAACATCCAGGTATTTCTTTCTTCACCAAAGATATACCCTTTAAAGTTTCAACTGCAGAGTTGGCATATTCCTGTTCTCCTGTTGCTAACGTGAAGGTAAGTACATCAAAAATATACTGCCATGGCTTTAATCCATATTTCTTTCCAGTATCAACTAGCAACTTTGCTACATTAATTTTATCATCGGATGTCTTGGCCATTCCATTTGGTCCAATACACATGGAAATTGCAGGAATACCGAATCTTGCCATGATTGGAGCAAGAGAATGGAAACGAGAGCCATCTCCTTCAAGGTTTATTGAATTTATTATTGGTCTTCCAGGAATTTGATTAATTGCATCGGTAATCACTTTAGGGTCTGTAGAATCAATTACCAGAGGCGCATCGATTTCTAGGCTTAATCTTTTCACTAATTTTTTCATAAATTCAAGTTCGTCTGACCTCTCGGTAGTTGCTACACAGACATCAATACAGTGAGCACCATCATTTACTTGTTCTCTACCAAGATCTATTAGGCCATCAAAATCATCTGATAGTACTAATCTCTTGGCTTTTTTTGAACCCTGTGTGTTCAAACGTTCTCCAATTATTAGTGGTGGAGGAATTTGAATTAAATCTACAGCCTTTAGCGCTGAACTTACTCGGGGTACATGTTTTAAGTCCATTTAGTGGTGATACTGTCAATTGATAGTTTGTGAATTATAAGTTATACGATTTTAGTATACTTTTGAGTTCTCTTATGTGTTCTGGGGTTGTTCCACAGCAGCCCCCAATCATTCTCACTCTCTTGTATTTTTGCAAGAAATCTCCAAGGTGATGAGACATATCTTTTGAGGTCATCTTGTAAACTGCATTACCGCCTTCGTTAATTGGCATTCCTGCATTTGGCATGACAAGTATGGGTAATTCATTTTGTTCATCTAGCCACCTTATACTTGATTCCATTTCAGCGGGTCCAGTGGAGCAATTCAATCCAAAAACTGATACCCCCATATCGCTTACAGTAGTATAAGCTGACTGAACGTTTGTCCCAAGCAGCATCTTGCCGTATTTATCCAAAGTTACATTAGATATTATCGGTACTTTTTTACCAATTTTTTCCATCGCATTGGCCGATCCAAGTATCGCCAGTTTAACTTCCAAGATATCTTGACTAGTTTCTATAAGTAGAACATCAACGCCTCCTGATATCAATCCTTGTGCCTGTAAATCGAAAGCGTCAATAATTGTGTCTATAGGAACATTTCCTAGATCAGGATCATTTGAGCTAGGCAAATATCCTGTGGGACCCATTGACCCGACCACAAATTTGTTTCCATCCGCAAATTCTCTTACTACGTTATTTGCAAGCTCTGCTGCGGATCTATTTATTGATATGGTTTCCTTACCAAATCCATATTCCTGGAGTTTTATTTGGTTACTGCCAAAGGTATTTGTTTCTATGCAGTCAGAACCAGCTTCCAGATAACTTCTATGTATGTTTGCAATCCATTCAGGATTGGACAACACAAGTCCGTCATTGAAGCCATCTTTATTATTTGGAAAGTCTTCAGGTTTTGGTTTAAGTTTCTGTATTTCAGTTCCCATCGCGCCATCAAATAGAAGTATGTGGTCCTGGATCTCATCTAGGAAGGATTTGGTCATTTTAGATCTGATTAACATTTGTTTATGATATTTATCTACATATATTGTTTGAGAAAATTTAAGTGACATTTTTTTTATTCTACTTCATAGTCCTCACATTAAACCAAGATATACACAACTAGTTCATATAAGGAATTATAATTAGACTTTACGGGGCCCATAGTTCAGTTTGGATAGAATGGCTGCCTGCGGAGCAGTTGGTCGAGGGTTCAAATCCCTCTGGACCCGTATCGATATTGGTGCTTTTCTGGGGTTTCATAAATAATAAAGTGAATATGAAAATTGAAGAAAACAAAGTTATTTGAAGAAACGGAATTAAATCTTCTGGACATTATTTCTGAATTCTATGAGATCTCCTATGACAAGGGATTGATACAAGACAAGAGTAGAAATTCTTTAATTTTTTTGGAATTTCAAGAAAAAAGTTAGAACAAAGAGCAAGATACTATGACAAAGAGATAAAATTGACACAAATTGGACTTTATCCGTTATATTGAAATTTGTTTACTTTCAGCGGGAACGAGTTGATAAAATTGAAGCTAATAGGGCAACGGTAAGAAATTGTAGAAGCATAAATCATTTTGCGAAATTGTAGGGTCCGCAGTACTCGATCAACATTTCCAAAAATCTTGAATAACTCTTATAAACTAGTTCTTCATAGTTTTGGGAATGTCGAGATTCAGAAGAAACGAAAAAGTGGTTACCTTTAGCACGTTTGCTTTAGGATTAGCCGTAATGTCAGGATTGCTAATTGCACCGCTAGCGTTCGCGCAAGAGGCAGCACTTACACCAGCCGCACAATTATCGCATACTGAATCAATCCAACCAAATGTTACTGAGCCGGTATATGTTAGTATGAACTCTAACGATTACATCAATGGGGGTATTACACACAGCAGTACTAGAAACGCAGCTGATGTGATTATCAATGAACCTGGAACCTACCTAATTGTAGCAGCAGGTCAAGTGGGAAAGACTTCAGGTAATACAACATGTAATGTTGATTTGTGGCTTAGACAAAATGGTGAATTTGTAGCAA
>DASVGC010000211.1:0-2033 GCA_036379735.1 Nitrososphaeraceae archaeon | reverse complement strand
ATATCCTCCTCAGAAACGTCTGGAAGTTCAGTTATTACTCTTATTTCAGTAGCAGTTGTTATTACTTCGCAAAGGAGCTTTCTTTCTAAAATGCTATTATATTCATCTACCTGTTTGTCTAACTCCTCTGTCATGCGATCTAGAATCCAAATGACATCACTTTTCCTGACAAGGTATCCATTTGCCTTTAATACTCTCATAATTCTCTCGGCAGCAATGTCATCATTTACATCCATTTTCAAGCTTTTAATCCATTACCTAAGTTCTCTCATGTCATGAAACATGAAATTTGAATAATTTGTGACAGCATTAATGATTATTTTTGCAGCTTCGATATCAATATTTAATACAAAAGCCAAATCATCTATGCTCATTCTTAATAATCGTTCCCTCTTTAGGGAATTTTCTACCAATAAGTCTATCAGGCCTTGTGGTATATCTAGTGAATCAAGCTCATCTGTAACAACCTTATTCGCTAACATACATACTTGTGTCCTTTATCATATATATAGAACTAGTAATTTCAATGAAGGGAAACTTCAAGATCTCTCATAATTCAAATCGGGAACTCTGACAACAACTCTGAGGGTATTTAATGATTATCTAGAGTCATTTACAGATCTCGTAGCTTATTCTGATATTTTCACACTAAAATCCATTGATATTATTTACTTGCAATTGTTGAGGTAAATAATTCACAATGCAAGTTACATGGATAGACAACAATTACTTGTAAATTTACGCCTCTCTTATCAAAGGCCTCATTTTTTCATTAAAAGCTGGAGTAAACTCTTGTTTTTTCATTCCGTGAGCATTGAAGGCGTGTGTTTCACCTTTTCTAAATACATCATCGTCATTTTCTCCTTCAATGACAAAATCACAATCGAATCCAGCATCTCGACATGATAACGATTTCATACAAAGTATCGTTCAGCAAGATATAAAAGAATTTAAACATGTGATAACTGAATTTAAAGTTCTCAAATAGATTTCTACAGTCATGAAGTTTGTAAGAAAAGTCTATAAAAAGTGAGTATTATAACAATTCTGTGCTTCAAATATTTTTTGTAATTTTAGCTACCCTTGTGTCAGTAATTTTGCTTGAATTTGACATCATAATTGAAGAGATATCGGCCCTGCCCATGAATTTTACATTTGCGAAAATTTTGCCAGACACTTCATCTCAACTACAAATTTTAGAACCAGAAGGCATAGAAGTAGATACAAATGGAGATATTTATGTAAATGATATTGAATCAAATAGTATCAAAAAATTTTCTAAGGATGGGACTGATATTCTGAGTTGGGGATCAACTGGTTCTGGTGATGGACAATTTAACCACCCACATGGTAACGAGATAGACAAAGAAGGTAATATATACATCACAGATCAAGGGAACTCCCGCGTTCAAAAATTTACCAATGATGGCAAGTTTATTACAAAATGGGGGACCCATGGAACCTCAGAAGGACAATTTCTGCATCCACACGGAGTCGCCATAGATTCACATGGAAATATTTATGTTAGTGACAGAGACGCTGCAACCATTCAAAAGTTTTCAAATAGCGGTGAATTTATTACTCGATGGGGAAGTCAGGGCAGTGGGGATGGCGAGTTCATTCAGCCTTGGGATGTTGCCGTTGATTCAAACGACATTGTATATGTTCCGGATTATGGTAATAACAGAGTTCAAATTTTCAAGAATGATGGAACCTTTGTAAGCAAATGGGGTACTTCTGGCAATGGAGATGGAGAGTTAAACCAGCCTGCTGTAATCACCTTTGATTCAGAAGGATATTTATATTTGACCGATTCTGGAAACCATCGAGTGCAAGTGTTTGATAAAAGTGGTAACTTTGTAGCCAAGTTGGGGAGCCAGGGCGACGCAGAAGGTGAGTTGCAAAAACCAGAAAGTATCGAAGTAGATTCAGATGGACAAGTGTATGTTGCCGATACTACAAACAATAATGTCCAATTATTTATCCAGGACAATTCAACTGATATCCAAAACTGATAAAATGAGATTGCGTAA
>DASVGC010000210.1:0-7095 GCA_036379735.1 Nitrososphaeraceae archaeon | reverse complement strand
TTACAGGTCGCTCACCTGATGATAAATTCATTGTAGATGATGAAATAACACATAACCTTATCGACTGGGGTAAAGTGAATCATCCCATACCTACAGAAAAGTTTGATCAGATCTTTGAAAGGATGAAACAACACGTATCTGGTAAGGACTTTTTTATCTTTGATGGATTTGTGGGAGCAGATCCGGACAATCGCCTGCCAATAAGGGTTTTTACCGATAATGCCTGGCATAATATTTTTGCATCCCAGATATTTATTCGCCCAACTTCTGAGGATCTTAATAATCATAAACCTGAATTCACTCTATTCTTTGTTAATGATTTTGCGTCTCTTCCTGAAATTGATGGGACCAAAAGCGGCACATTCATAATCCTTAATTTTACCAAGAGAATGATCCTAATAGGTTACACCTCTTATGCTGGGGAAATAAAGAAGGCAATGTTCTCTGTGATGAATTTTCTGCTTCCTCAGAGAGGCATATTTCCCATGCATTGTTCTGCCAATATGGGAAGGAATGGGGAAACCGCCTTATTTTTTGGATTATCAGGGACAGGAAAAACAACATTATCTGCAGATCCAGATCGGCACCTAATAGGGGATGACGAGCATGGATGGTCTGATAAAGGGATTTTTAATTTCGAAGGTGGATGTTATGCAAAGTGTATAAATCTCAACAAAGAAGATGAACCGCAAATTTGGAATGCAATAAAATTTGGTTCTGTAATGGAGAACGTAATTGTAGATGAACATACACGGGAACCAAATTTTGAGGACAGCTATCTAACAGAGAACACTCGAGTGGTCTATCCATTAGACTTTATCCCGGGCGCAATAATTCCATCAGTGGCCACTCATCCCAAAGTCATGATCTTTTTAACTGCGGATGCGTTTGGCGTATTGCCACCAATAGCAAGACTAACAAAGGAAAGTGCCATGTATCATTTTATTTCTGGTTATACCAGTAAGCTAGCAGGTACAGAAAGAGGTATTACTGAACCTAAAGAGACATTTTCCCAATGTTTTGGAGCACCATTTATGCCATTACACCCAATTCGATATGCAAGAATGCTTGCAGAAAAGATTTCAAAATATAATACAAATGTATATCTTGTAAACACTGGCTGGACTGGAGGACCATATGGAATAGGTAAGAGAATGGATCTAAAATATACTAGAGCAATGGTATCTGCATCTATAAACGGTGATCTTGAAAGGATAAAATATAAACACGACAATATATTCAATCTAGAAATTCCATTTTCATGTCCTCAAGTCCCATCAGAAATTTTAGATCCAAGTTTTTCGTGGTCTAACAGAGATCAATATATTATTGCAGCGAAAAGATTAGCACATTTATTTATTGAAAATTTCAAGAGATTCGGTAAAGAAAGCGAATACTTGACTAAATTTGGGCCCCAAATTTAGATTTAAAGTAGCCCGGAGCAGATTCGAACTGCTGTCCTCAGGTATCTTTTCATGACGATCCAGAGCCTGAAATCCATAGCCCTCCTGTGGAGTTTGACCGCTAGATTCGGCATCAACACAATAGTGTAGATTCGACCGGGCTAATTCACGAGCTACATGTAAAAACTTTCAAACGGATATTTATCGATATCTACTTTAGCATGGGTTCTTTGTCTCGAATGATATTGACCAATTCCCTTACCCTTTGTAAACTTTGTTGAAAATAACGAATTAGATTCTTATTGATAGATTCCTCTGATGGCTGAATTGTCTTGTCTTGATAGTCTCTTGTTAATGTATCATATTCATCAGTCAATAGATATTGAGCATCTTTAGACGGTTTCTCCATCGTCAAATTTCTAAATTCGTTTAAAATCCAAAGCCACCCATCATGAGCCGATGCCTGATGCATGTCTGTAAGTAGACTGATATTTTTTGTTCGGGCGTTCAATGCACTTTGTATTGTGGCCAAATCCACTCTCTTAGCCGCAATTCCCAACTCTAGTTTTGTGTTAATTGACAACAATAGGCAATCTAAAGTTCCTATAATTTGAGAAAGAAAGCAATCTATCTCCATTTCAATTTGAATTGCTAGATGAATCTCATGCGGATCTGCATGTTTTGATTGGATTTCTTGTAGATTATTCAAATGTTGTTGGGCAGCAAAAATCTTGAACTCAACTCTATCTAACAATGGGTCAGAATCAGTTTTAGAAGACATTAGTAATTAGTATAAATTCAATTTTCATTAACTTTACTGGACTTGAACTAAAATAGACATACAATTGCAGTTTGTATTATTAAAATTAAGGATATATCACACTAGTATCTATGAATGAAAATGAAGATCTAGAAGAAAAGAAGTTGCTGGGATCGGGTGGTTATGCCTTAGCAAAAATTACAGAAGAAGAAGAAATCAAAGCAAATCTGGGAATTCCACAATTATTCCTGGCAAACGTGGGAAGGCTAGATAAGGAGCGATTCTTAAAATATTATTGTAATACCTGTGGAAAGGAATATGACGGTTCTCCAGACATCAAATTTGAAAATCCTAATGAGGATTTAGGTCAAGGAATGATACTTGTTGAAAAAGGAGAATACAAATGCAAGAACTGCAATAACATTATAGGGTTTTACAGAAAGTTCAACAAGTAATTGTTGTAATTCAGACCTTTAAGAAGGATAAAATGTTTATAGTTTTTGTTCAGTATATATAATTGGTTAGATTTGGGAAGATGGGATGACGAATGGCACTATGAACGCAAGGATAAAAAGAAAAGAGATTGGATAAGAATAGCACGATATGCCATTTATGGAGGCTTTGCAATTGTCGCAATCGTCGTACTATTGGTATTTATTCCAAGAGCGGGGTTAACTGTGGAGATAAATGAAACAGGAGAAGCATTGAGTACTATAAGCATAAAAATTAACAACAATAATCCTCAAGAAATTCACGATGTAACAATTACATTTGATAACAATACGGGTAAAAAACAAGTTTATAATTCCATGGCACCATTCAGTTCAATTTTCGTTACTCCTGAAAAGGAGGATCTAGATTTTCAAAAGATAATTGTAACGGCTGACAACGGAAAACTGCAGACCATAAAATATAGATGACATAAACTAATATTTTTTCAATCTAGAAAAGCGTTGAAGGAACCGACAATTACCGCTTAGTACTTGCTTCCCTTATTGCTTGACCATATTCAAGATTTACTTTCTTTCTCATATATGGTATTAATCTATAATGAATTGAATAGATGCTTTTTTGTCTAATGAGAATCCCTTTCACTAGCAGCGATACAAAACCACCGGCGACTTTTGATGATTGAATCTTTCTATTGTCGCAAAATTTATCCCTTTCAGAATGATATTCTTTCAATGTAAAATAGGAACGATTTACATCCAAGACCAGCGGCCAAATAATATTTTCCCAAACCATTCTCCGGTTTTGTGTTGATGAAGCATGTTTGCCCTTATCAATTGATTCTTTTTTTGGGTCACTAGGATCTTGAATTTTAAGCATGTTGTATGGGTCAAATGACAATTGTTTCTTAGGCACATTTAAACTTGGGTCCTGCGATAATCATTCTTAGTATTGGAAAATTTACACGTAAAGCAGGCTCTGGATAATTTATCAAACAAATGGAAAGTTGAAGAATCAATATATGATCTTCATCTAGGGAAGCGAGATGATGTCTCTGATTCACAATTTGTTGTAAATGGGGTGGTTTTTCACATCCCTTATTTAACAAAAGATAAGACTTTTGTTCTTTGGCGATGCCTTTGGCCAGACTGTCATAATTGCTGTGAGAAACAGGGAAGATTGCCCCTAACTAAAGACGATATTTCATTGATTTCAAAAAAAATGGGATATGATTCTGAACCTAAATTTATCGAAATGGAGACCAGAGTATCAAGTTGGGATGAAACATCAACTATGAATAATGTTATCACCACTATCAGTATGATTTCGTTAAAAAGAAAAGATAATGAAAGTGAGGAACAAGATGGGAAACCCCTACCATGCAGATTCTTAGATAATTGTGGAAGTTGCGAAATACACCCAGACAAACCGGGAGTCTGTTGGCTTTATCCGTTTTCTTCATGGATGGAGTCTAGTAATGGAAAGCCATTGGTACATGCGTCTTTTCAATTGACTGGTGATTGCCCCGGATTCTATACGGATAAAACTCCTGAACCTATGAAGGAAATCCTGGAGGAATATTCAAAACGAATATTCGAGTACAATATGTCCATTCAGAGAACAATAAGAGAAAAGTACGGTTTCATAAATATTATCCAATAGACTTCAAATAAGGTGTGTCGAACTCAATCGAATTATCCGTTCCAGATTACATCTGTATGACAACATCTGCAAGGTGGGAAAGGATCACCTTTAGAGAGAGGAACCCTACGTTCGGTTGACTTTATTGAGCAACTGATTCCTCTGAGACGTTTTAGAAATCTAAAGTTATGCCTAAGCAATTTGAAAGAACCACTGAATGGTGCTAATTCTCCTGTGTGAAATTCGGTCAAATATTGGTAAGTTATTGCGCCTAAAAGGATATAACAGTATCAGATTATCCACTGAGGAAATATGCAGGTGGTCAGGCCCTTCAAGGCTAATCATGAATCGATACACTAATCGATACACTAATTGCATGTATCTAGAAACATTTTTATTTAAAAAATAGAGTCTTGACAATAGTTCTATGGTTATTAATAAGGAACTCCTGCAACTCAGAAAGAAAATAGCAGACAAAAGACCAGAGTTTGTGAGGCAAGAAAGCTGGAGATATGATAGACTTGCACCCAATTGGAGAAGACCTAAAGGAAAAGATAACAAAATGAGAAAGCAGGTATCTGGTGTTCCACCCTTGGTTAAGGTAGGTTACAAAGGACCTAGAAAAACAAGAGGCTTACATCCATCCGGTTATAACGATATTTTGGTTTTTAATGTTAAGGATTTATCAAAAATTGATCCAAAAATTGATGCGGTTAGAATAGCGCATACTGTCGGGAATAAGAAACGAATAGAAATTGTCACTGAAGCAACAAAGCTAAAAATGAAGATTTTGAATCCAGGAAAGATTGAGGCCATAAAGAAACAACCTAAAAAGGCTGAAACAAAACCAAAGAAAGAACCAGCAACAACAACACCAACAGAAAAGATCGATAAACCAAAGAAAGAACCAGCAACAACAACACCAACAGAAAAGATCGATAAACCAAAGAAAGAACCAAAAGCAACAAGCTCCAAGAGCAAGAGTACAGGAAAAAAAGGGACTAAAGCATAATGGTAGTAAATTTAGGTAAAAAAAGGGAGTTAATAGCAAGGGTATTAGGTGTCGGCTCAAATAGGGTGAGATTTGAACCAGATAAGCTTGACGATATAGCAGACGCAATAACACGGGAGGACATGCGTTCCTTAATCAAGAACGGTACTATCTGGACAGTTAAAGTAAAAGGTATTTCTAGATCTAGAGCAGAAAAAAAATTAAAGACGCGTAGGAAGCATGGAACTTCTGCAGGTTCGAAGAAAGGTAAGAAAACTGCTAGGGTAGGAAAGAAGGAGGTTTACGTCAAGAGAACAAAAGCCATGAGACGCCATTTAAAAATACTAAAGGCCAGGAATGAAATTAATCGTGAAACTTTCTGGGCACTCTATAAAAAGGTTAGAGGTGGCAATGTAAGATCTCTTTCACACTTGCGAGACCTGGCCAAGCAAGCAAAAATGCACAAGTAAAAGTCGGATCTAAATCCTATATTTTTCAAAATCCTTTATCCTATCATCATCGATAGGGATCCCTTCTTTTAGTAACAATAATATTTTTTTGTCCTTTCCATACATATATCCTCCAACATGTCCGTCTGAACAGACTACTCTGTGGCAAGGCACTACAATTGGCCGTGGATTCTGATTTAGGACTTTTCCTATTCCGCGTGCCGCATGGGAATTACCGAGTAGTGATGCCAATTGGCCATAAGTTATAACTTTGCCGGAAGGAACATCAGAAACAAGATCATAAACAGCTTGCCTATCAAGACGACCTTGACGTGTTTTTTTACAAATATTTCGTTTAAAAGACATAATCACATTTGATAAGTTAAACAGTCTTAAAAAACTATTGTATATATTTCAAAACTAAATTTTTACTATGTCAATTCCAACTTCATCTAATACGGTTAGTATTCTGGATTTCTCCTTCCCTAGTCCCTTTGCATCAATAATAACACTAGTTACTTTTTCAATATTCCTTTGTATCATTTGAACTATAATGGAATTATCCAAAAATGGTAAATCATGTTTTGCTGCTATTGAACCCAAACCATACTCTGATTCCAACAATATCTTGTTAAATTTTGTGGGATAATGATTTCCTCCTAGTCCCACTGCGACCTTTTCGCACATTCCACGTTTCTTATTAAGCACAGAAAGCAAGGAATCGCATACTGTATTTGCTGCATTTTTGTCTGTCCATTGTTCTCTTGTTGATCCTATTTCAACAAACAGTATTGGTTTTTTTAATGATGTTGGGCCATGATGTGTGGATTCAATAATAATATCATAGTTGGGAACGGTATCTTTTTTCTTATTCAGTTCAATTAAATATTGTTTCTGGATCCAAGGATAGCATATGCCTAGTTCTCGCTCTTTGCCTCCAAAATTATTACGTCCGAAATTCCCTGTAGAATGACATGTTAGCGCAGGAACATTGGCTTGAGACCTATGTTGAGATAAAAAGATATAACATGATGTATTGGGGTATGTTTCGTCAAGATTATCAAGATATAATAAATTATTCTCAGAAATGTGTAAGATAACACCTTGATAATCAGGTGAGGAAAATGTAGACTTTTCCTCTGGCATCTCAATGAATCCATATTTTTCAGTCAAACAATTTGATATAGTATTACTGGCGAGATCTCGCCTAGAACATACAAGTGTATAATTACTTGACATATCTGATTTTCTGGAATTGCTTATTCAATGTATATGGCTGGTTTGTAAGGTCTTGCAAATTTTGATTTTTGTTTTGGATCATATTTATCGTTATCGTCCTCGGAGTAAATATGCACTTCAAGTTGATTATTTCCCACTTCACTAATTAACAATGATTTCCCA
>DASVGC010000209.1:0-2088 GCA_036379735.1 Nitrososphaeraceae archaeon | reverse complement strand
GGACCCAAAATATCAAGATGCCTTGAGGGTGAATGAGCTGCTTTATATGATGGGATTCCCCTATTTTCAGCAACTAAGTCTGTAACTTTAGGACCTGGTAATAATCCGCCATGACCTATCTTTGCACCCTGACCAATTTTTATCTCTATACCATCAGCATTCAAGAGATAACTAGGATCTTTCCAGAATCTTCCTGATGCATACTGAGTAATTATTGGGTATAAACGACAAAAGAGATTATCCCTGTCTATTGAATCCAAGCCGTGTTCTTTCAATAATCTATCAGCATAGTTTATTATATTCTCATGTCTTTTCTTAGAAACATTTGACCAGGATTCTTTTGAGCCGTATAATTCCCAGGGTAATGCTCCACCTTCACCAGTATTCATTATGACTCTTATTCCCTCTTTTGCAAGTCTATTCAATGCAAGATGCAGAGCTATTTTAGCTGGAAGTTTTAAGGAGCCGTAGCTCATACCTGAAACAAAAAATGGTACGTCTGAGGTTATGATATTGCTTGAATACCTTCCTCCTATGGTGAAGCCAGTATCAATGTTATTGTATGTGGTAGAATCACTATTTTGTGTTCTTAGTTGTGATCCAATTATTTTAATAGAAGGAAAATAATCATTTGGAGATCGAGCTCCTAGACCTGAATATGGAATTTCTGAATCGTTTACTTTTCTTACGTCGACTATCAGTCTATTTAGATCAAAGTAACTTTGGGATGATTCAGCTGCTCTTATAATATGTCTTTTAAGTTCCAATATATCTTTTGAATATGGCATGATGGTGATTATCCAAATCTATTAACGTAATAATTATCAGACATTTCCATACATGTAGAATTCTCTTGGTGATGGAATCGAAGCAACTTTTGCATGTTCGTCTTTTTTAATATCGCAATACATATCGATAAAATCATTTGTGAACGCAGGGTTTAAAAATTCCGTGTCACATTCTAATGATTCTATCGCATCTTGTAAAGATGTGGGTAATTTTTTAATTCCATATTCTCTTTTTTTCTGTTCAGAGAGTTTATAGATATCTTCATCTACAGGATCAGGAGTCGAAGATTTTTTATTAATACCGTCTATCCCTGCCAGTAATAATGCGGCCTCAACAAGATAGATATTGGAACTAGGATCGGGTGTCCTATATTCTATCCTCTTTCTTCTTTTCATTTTCCTAAAATGAGCAGGAATTCTGATACTTACCGACCTGTTCATCTTGCTCCATGCTACATTGATAGGAGCTTCATATCCTGGCACTAATCTTCTATAGGAATTTGTGGTAGGATTTGTTAAAGCACATAGCGCTTCAGCATGGTCTATCAATCCCCCAATATAGTAAAGTGCTGTTTGACTCAATTCTGCGTATTCATCTGCTGCATCATAAAATAGGTTTACTTCTTCGTTTTTGTTCCTTGACCACAAACTTTGACTAACATGCATTCCGGATCCATTATCTAGTGCAACTGGTTTTGGCATAAAATTTGCAACCATCCCACGTTTCGCAGCAGTTTCTTTTACTGTTTTTTTGTAAGTAACTACTTGGTCTGCCATAGGAACAAGCTGATCGAATGACATTTGTATTTCACATTGTCCTGCAGTTGCCACTTCGTGGTGATGTGCTTCAATCTTTATTCCAAAATGTTGATGTAACACATCAGACACTTCATCCCTAAAATCTGTCAAACTATCTGCAGGAGGTGCTGGAAAATAACCACTTCTAAAAGGAATCGTGTATCCTCCACCTGTTCCATTACCATTACCCCATGGAGCTTCAGCAGATTCAATAGAATATCCAGTACCACCAGAGC
Source organism: Nitrososphaeraceae archaeon (assembly GCA_036379735.1). GTDB lineage: Archaea > Thermoproteota > Nitrososphaeria > Nitrososphaerales > Nitrososphaeraceae > TA-21. The sequence goes on along the minus strand of DASVGC010000209.1, from coordinate 266 downwards.
AATTTACTGCTGACATTGGAGAGGGCAACAATGTTATCTTGTTAAATACAAAAAATTCCAATTCAGGGCCCCAATAAGTTTTCTCAAAACCTTTGTTCTTTGCAATTTGATCAGCCTTCTGCGCGATAAATCTAGGATCTCTCGTGTAACGCGTTCCATTAAAGCCTTCGTAGATATCTACAAACATTCGTCCGCCTCTCGATGTATATGTGTTATCTTTATTGTGATGATCTTTATCAAAATAATTCGGCAAAATAGCAAAAGTA
>DASVGC010000208.1:0-2634 GCA_036379735.1 Nitrososphaeraceae archaeon | reverse complement strand
AGAAATACCTCTGCCTGACAACGATTCTATAAAAGAGATATTAAAGATACATATGGTTAGAAAGCCAATCGATAAATCTGTCGAGCTAGACAAACTTGTAGAACTGTGTAAAGGACTTTCAGGAGCAGATATTGCTGCTTTGGTAAATGCAGCAGCCTTGTCTGCCATTAAGGAACATATCTTAACTAATAGAAATGAACAGATTACAGAAAAGAAGGAGTTGCTGTATGCTGACGAAAATCAAAAAGTATCTAAGGTCCCCCTAAATATTACGATGAGACATTTCGAGGCTGCATTTAAGAAAATAAAGCCAAATCTAAAAGCTGCTACCACAAAGACCTAGGAGGTAAATCGTCATGTCCAACAGGACCTTGACGGAATTCTCGCAGGATAGTCGGAAAACAAGGACCATTCCTAGTAGGGTGGACTATAATTACTTTAATTACTGCTCTACCTGTGAGCTAAAGTACCCGAAGCAAATTTTACGTTGTACGGAATGTCGACAAAAAGTCAGGACCAAACCGTGGCACCGTTCAAAAATTGTACGATTTAAACGAATATGAATCGCGGATGAATGTCAATGATTTGCAGAGGAATATGTTACCAATACAAGGCCTCTCGGTCAACTGATAAATTTTATTATCTTAATGGACGCAAAAGATGCACGGAATGTGAAGTATTTATAAACTGGAGTAAATTGCACTGCCCGTGTTGTAAACGCAAATTGCGTACGAAGCCAAGAAATATAAGGGCAGGGAGGAAAAGAATCTGGACAAAGTTAAACAAAAATGACTAAAAGAAATATCGGTATCCTCCAAGGGTTTGTTCGCCGTCAAACACTTTAAACAGATCTAAACCTTTATGGAACACTTTAATCATCCCAAACCTGACTTTTATATTTTTCTAGCATACCTTATGTTCTTAAATAAATATCAAAAGGAGGTTCAGTTAATTTTTTATTTCCGATTCTTTCTTAATACACATTAGAATAGCTTTGAATGATCTATCACCTTATTCAATAATAGTAAAATCGAGTAACGAACTTAACACAAACTTGAGTAGGATAACTATAACATGCCTAATTTTATTCGGCATGTTAACGGTTTCTTTTCCATTGCCTGGAATTAATGCGACAGTTTTGGATGTAAAGCAAGTCAGAGATCTTCCACTCCCGGAATTATTTGGTTTAGTTAACCAGTCTGTAGTTCAGATATCCGGTACTGCCGAAAGCAATATGAATCAAGGGTTTAGATTGGGATCTGGTTTTGTTTATGATAATCGCGGACATGTTATTACAAACTTTCATGTAGTAAACGGGGAGAATGAATTTCTTGTTACTTTTTCCGACGGTTCAATACACCAAGGACAGGTGGTGGGAACGGATGCCTTCAGCGACCTCGCCGTTATTAATGTTAGTTCGGTGTCCCAAGAAAAATTAAAACCCTTGATAATGGGTAATTCTTCGAAATTAGCAGTAGGGGAACAAGTGGCGGCGGTGGGTAATCCCTTCGGCCTGTCTGGTTCAATGACGGAAGGTATTATCAGCGCATTAGGAAGACAATTGCCTTCGATACAAGAGCCAGCCTTTGGAAGCGAATTTGCAATAGAGTCGTCGTTTTCCATACCAGATATTATACAAACTGATGCGGCGATTAATCCCGGAAATTCGGGAGGTCCGCTGTTAAATATGAAAGGAGAGGTAATAGGAATAAACTCTGCCATATTCTCTAATACAGGGGTATACGCGGGAGTAGGATTTGCTATACCCTCCAATACTGTTCAAAAAGTTGCCTCCGCTTTAATTAGAAATGGAACTTACGATCATCCGTGGATTGGTATCCAGGGAGTTGATATAACTCCAGCAATCTCAGAAGCTATGAATCTAAATCTAAATGAAACTAGGGGATTTTTGGTAACAGACGTAAATGAGAACGGTCCCGCAGATATAGCCGGGATACAGGGTGGTAGCGACAATGCTACCTTAGATGGGCGAAGAGATCTAAAGTTGGGAGGAGATATAATCACAGCGATTGATGGAACACCCGTTACGAAAATTGATGATCTCCTCAAATATCTTGAGCGCCAGACAAAAGTGGGCGATCAGGTATCTTTGGAAATAATACACGATGGTGCTTCTATAGATAAAGTTGTTGTTCTGGGAAAAAGACCTACCTCAGATACTATATTTCATACTGGTAACAAGCAATTATCATTAGGGATAACCGGTGTAAATGTTACCCCTATGATTGCGGAAGCGATGAACCTGAATGAATCAAAAGGATTTTTGGTTGCCACTGTCAAGGCAAATGGACCTGCCGATAAAGCTGGAATTCAAGGAGGATTCAAAATTGATACTCTAAACAATACTCAATACACTCTTGGCGGTGATGTTATAGTCCAAATTGACAATAAAACTGTCGATACTATTGAAAATATCAAAGATCACATAAAAGGCAAAAAAGAAGGTGACGTGGTTAACGTAAAAATCCTTAGAAATGGTGAAATTAAATTCTTCAAAGTAAAATTGGAATTGATTGAATTGCCAAAAGGTTTTGCGCCGTTCAGTGAATTGAACCCTTTAGATAGAAATGACCGACAAGGGCCCTTACAAGATTTCAAAGAGCAATGCCTGGA
>DASVGC010000207.1:0-6571 GCA_036379735.1 Nitrososphaeraceae archaeon | reverse complement strand
AAATAAAGAATCAATTTTTTTCTTAACTTTTATTTTTCACTTTTAAAATTTTATCCTACATGTTTTTGTTATCATAGTAATTCTGAGCAGTCTCATCTAGTAATTTTATTATTAATATTTACTTTTCAGATTCAAGAAACGTTCTTCAATTAGTATCTACAAATAGTAAGTCATTAGAACAGTTTAATAATAACATTTCCTGAGAGGATACTAAAATCCAGTTATGTTAGCTATTCTTTGTTTTATCTCGCTGGTTGTTGTATAAATGTCATCTATATTGGCCATAGTCTGAACTTTTGAATTTAATTGTGGGTACAATTTGTAAGCCTCGTTTAATGTGGCGTTCATTGACTGATTGAGCGCTGGTAATGTTTCATTAAGTAGAGATTCTGATCTTGAAATGAATCCAATGGCATCTTGGTATTCAATGATTTGTATTATTTGTCCATTCCTAACACCCGACTCGTACTCTGAATTTGCAGTATCAAGTAACCAAGATGCTACTATTAGCGAAAGAGTATTGTTATCATCAGGAGCAACGAGATCAATAGCTTTATCTAATATCTGATTGACTCCATTGGTCTCCTCCTTAAACTGGGCAAGATTTAAATTATCTGAATTCTTTGAAAGTTGACTTAATGAATTAAGGAGCACAGTGTTATGGTTACTATCAACAGAGTTAAGTTGTGCTTCAATGGCGTCATAGATTTCTACTATTGGATGCTGAATATGGGCCTGGGTTAATGTGTTGTTTCCATTTTCTTTATTTACTACAGCCTGTTCAAGGTGACCTTTCATCTGTTCAATATTGAACACAAATTCCATTTTGTTGTATGTTTGAGCTTCTACTGGACCGATTAACAAAATTTGTAAAACAACAAATAGAAAGCCAAAGCAAGAGAGAAGTATAGAATTAGATTTTGTAATATTTGAATTAAATCTCAATGATTACTAATCATGTAGAATCATAGTCCAATTTAAGGCTTATCCAGATTCTCAATTTAGAAAATAGAGTTCTTGGAATTAAAAATTTATTATAATTGTTTTACTATGATCATGTTACCATTGTACAATAATCAAGATTAGTATTCTATGTTAGTACCAACCAAGATATTTCATTCAGAAAAATGATGATTATGCAATTCTGTTACATTAGGACATAGCAGACAAGTTCCTGAAACTCAGAACGATTGTTAGTTTTCTACCACTTGTATTTAATTTCTATCAGCTTGTAACTACTTTACTATTCTTGTTATTTAATTCCTTTTGGATTGTAAATTGATCGAGAATTTGACCACCTTTATTGTCGTAGAATGTGCCAGTCAATTTGGTGTCAGGATTACCATTGCTTACGTCTATATTTAGAAAGCCAAACTTGTTGGCAAACTGAGTATCCACAAACGGCGCCTGTCCGTTAAAAGAGTAGAAATTTACTCCTCCTGTTCCTACTATTGCAAAGACAATACCATCTTTTTGACCATCATAATCTGTTGTAGCCGTACTTGTTATTTTTGGTTCTCCACTATCACCAGGGTTGTATGTCAAGGGGTAAGTTCTCTGATAATTATGATTATGTCCACTCAATACCAAATCTACCCCGTATTGCTCAAAGATGGGATGATATACTTCCCGAATTTCTTTAAAAGCAGTGTGTTCTGAAGGTGAGGTATACGGAGGACCATAAGAGCTCACTACTATCCAATTGACATTTTCATTCTCAGATGCTTTTTTCAAGTCCTCCAAGACAAAATTATACTGCTCAGAGCCTTTATAATATACTGACTTTGCAGACATGACTAGAAAGTGCACCTTATTGTATTCATAGGAATAGAATGGTTTTTCCATTGCAAAGCTATTCATATATTGATTCATTTTTGCTTGCCCATCTTCAACGTCATGATGTCCTAGAGTTATCATTAGTTTATCTTTAATGGGCGACATCATGTCAAACCAACAATCAGCAGTACTATGATATGATAGGTCTCCTAATGCCAATACTATTTCGGGATCTTTACTTTGCATGTTCTCTACAGTGTTTTGAGTGTTTGTTGAGCAACCGAAATCGCCTGCTGCAGCAAAGTTAAAGTTCTCTTCTCCATTACCATTTCCATTTCCATTATCATTGTCGCCCTTAAACCCATAACCATCATAATCCTTACCGTCACCATCGTCACTATCATCGTCACTATCATCACCCTCATCTTCGTCCTCAACTTCAAATTCGTTACGCTGCTCTATAAGACGTTGATTATCCCTCTCATTTTCAAACTTGTCTTTTAATTTTTGAATTTGCTTTTCCAAATTTGCCTGGATATTCTGAATATTTGGACCTAATCCATTAATTCCGAGAGTTTCTTCATTATCATTTTGATCGTTACCCTGGTTGTTACCTTGGTTGTTACCTTGGTTATTATCATTTCCGTTCGTTATCTTATTCTTTAAATTATCAACTTTTTCATCAACGTCACCTAGTGTTTTGTCAAGGTTCAGATCCAGGTCTAAACCGGCAATTCCAAGGCCCGTGTCATCATTCTTGATTCCCTGACTATTGCCGTTGTTGCCGTTGTTGCCGTTGTTTACATTATTGTTATTTTCCCGATTGCGGTCATCATTATTTTCATTAACATCATCTTCATCCACTTCACTTTTTTCCTCTTCTTCTTGCTGGTCTAAAAGTTGTTGCTCAGAGAAATTGTTCTTTTTCTGATCATTGTCATCATCACCATTTTGGTTATTGTCGTTATTACCATTGTTATTATTATCTCTAGCATTCTCATTGTTATTTTCATTATTGTCAAATATTGAATCATCAAGTTTTTCCTTTAAATTTCCCACCTTTTCGTTTACATCGTCAGTAATGTCTTGATTCAGCTGGTTAGTATTTCCGTTTTGTTGGTTAGTATTTCCGTTTTGTTGGTCATTGTTTCCGTTTTGTCCCGTGTTATTTGAGGGATCGCATATGAATGGAATTCCTATGTTAATACCTGCCTGATTCGTATTTTCACATAGTCTGTTCTTCCATTCCTCATTGTTTGGATTTATCGATATTAATGACGTTCCAAACTCACCTGGGGTATTCTTTACAGGAATTGTTGAAAATTTACCAAGTTCATCGAAGGAACCGTCGTTGATTGTAGGAAATGCAGTCAAAAAATTTTGATGATTAATCATTAAATTGGGTGTAAAAATAAGAAAAATCGTTGAAAATCCGATAATAAATCCCAAATTTCTAAATCTAAGATTGAACAAATTACTTACAACTTTGAATCGCCTTTCAGACAATAAATATTTTTTGCTCTCGGGCTCTATTAAAAAATACAGTAAGAAAGATGCTTTTCAACTATGGTAATATTCTCTTCATTTGAGAATTTCGTAGAACCAGAAGCATAATGGTTATCGGATTTGTATTAGTTCTTGATAAAGAAATTTACGATATATATAAACAAATACTAGTTCATGTCTCGTAGGACTAATTTCGTACTAATGCTATTAAATCATTTTTCCATGGGGTAATAAAGTCCCTATTCACCGTTATCTTCTTGAGTATCATCATATTCTGGAAGAAAGCTACCTGATTCTGGTTTGAATTTTTCGTCATTCTTTACTTCCCCCAGTAGGTCAAATGGACTCTTGTTACCTGAATGAAGATCTTTTAAGGAACCTTCATGCTTGGCAACATCTTTTTCAAGCTGTAATAATGCAAAAACATCTTCATTTTTGGCTGACGTATCATCACTAGTTGAATTATTCTCACTTGTAGCCTCTATCAAGTTAACATGTGTGAGAGTGCCTGCGATGGATACCATGGAAATTAAAAGCAAAATCTGCACCAATATTACCATATATTATGTATATTCTACATCTAAGTTATATAATATTTTCCTTTACAAATGTCCTTGTTGATTTGTAGAACCCTTCATTTGAATAGGATGCAACTTATCATTTTGAAATGCTTAGACATTTTTTCTGAATAATGGAATAGACAATTATTCAGAAGTAAGATAGAAAATTCTCAACAATTGATGGTCAAATCAAGTTCTCATTCTAGTAACCTGAATATATAATGAGTTGTTAAGGCGAAGATAATAAGCTCTTTGTAAAGGAATGATATGCTCAGTCACATCGAATTCCCATATTCGACACTTAGACGACCTTAGATTTCCTGAAAGATAACGAGATATGAAAAGGTATCCCAGAATTATGGCATAATCAAATAAGTTAGTATTGATTATCCTCAGACCATTGAATAAACATGCTAAATTATGGATAAAAAAACTCAATCTTAAAATGCATCCAGAGGGTGGATACTTTACCAATACGTATGTATCTGACAAAAAAATCGAAATACCAGACTATGATGGATACAGGTCTGTGTGCACTGCCATCTATTACTTGCTAACAGGAAAGCAATTTGCATCATTTCACACAATCAAGTCAGATGAGATTTGGCATTTCTACTCTGGTAGTAGTTTAACTTTACACATGATAGATTCCAACGGGGAGATAGAACAGATCCTAATTGGTCCAAATTTTGATAAAGGAGAAAGATATCAGGTGATAATAAGATCAGGCTGTTGGTTTGCGGCATCCATTAATGATATCAATTCATATTCACTGGTGGGTTGCACGGTATCACCTGGATTCGATTATAGAGATTGGAAGCTGGGAGATAGAAGGGAACTCTTAGAAAAATATCCTCAACACAGAAGGATAATCAAAAAATATACCAAAGTCAATTAATTCAACCTGCCTGCTATTGATGTAACATTACATTTGAATACGGAAATCAACGTAGTAGTTAAATGAGTTTTCCTTTCAATACGATACAATAGAACATGTAGTATTATCACGTATTCTAGCATCAATTATTTGCAGAGGCTAGAAAATCATAGTCAATGTTGTCTTCTTGGTTTTCTTCAGGAGTAATATCTTCCATGATGTTACTCTCAAGAAGCGGATTATAATCTATTGCTGGATTCTCTATCGGTTTATCGTCGGTTGCTGGATTCTCTATCGGTTTATTATCAACCACAGTTTTGTCAACCAAAGCAATGCAATCTGAAGCAGAAAGCATGTTGGAACATTCTTGAAGTTTATTTTGAGATTCTTCTTGAGTATTGCTTAATTCATCACTCTTTACCGGAACAATATTGCTCTTGTAATTACTAATTGGTGGTTCCAATAGATTTTGTGGTTTGTCCATTTTGAAGGATGTAGTTTTAGTAATTTTCGGATAGCCATCTGCTGAGACATCTATAACTACTTTATAATCATTACCACCACTAGTAGATGGAGTATCCCATACGTGAGTCACTGCACCATTGTCATCAGTAGTTGCAGTAAACTTCTTTGCTCCAATCTTTCCAACAACATTTGCGCCAGTTATTATTTCATTAGTATTGGCATCTACAACCTTGACTTCAATTTTTTGTTCGTCGCCAGGTATCACTAGATCGTTTGATAAGGCGGCTTCTACTAACAACTGTCGTTGGACTTCATAACTTCCTGTTAAGGAGGCAGGTTGGTAACCGTCCGCTGATGCTTTAACCAATACATTGTATTTACCAGCCGGAATTTCAGATGTGATATTCCAAGTATGAGAATATGCACCAGAAGAATTAGATGTTATGTTATACCCCTTCTTCTGACCAATTTTAGCCATAACATCTGCGCCAGGAACAATTTCATTAGTGTTGGCATCAATGACCTTTACGTCCACTGTTTGTTGATCACCAGGAACAACAAGACGTTTCAATAGACTTGCCTCGACTAACAAATGTCTTTGGACTTCAAAACTTCCTGTCAGCGATGCAGGTTGGTGACCATCAGTAGATGCAGCAACTACAACATTGTATATGCCAGCAGGGGTATTAGGCATAATATCCCAAGACTGAGAATACTCACCTAGATCATTAGAAGATCCGTTGTATTGATTTAGCGTCATATTTCCCTGCATAATCTTAACTGCAATGTTGGCTCCTACGACATTCTCTGATGTCGCTGCATCTGAAATCTTTACAGTGAAGTTTTGTGATTCTCCTGGAAACATCATTTTTTTGGACAATTCCATGTTAATCAAAAGACTAATGGGAGATGATGTTGTCTCATTAGAAGTTACATTTTGAGTTACTGAAGGATTTGCGGACAAAGCTCTCAGCTGCGGAAGTATGCCTAGAGGATCATGTAATACTGTTGTAGTTATTGGGTTCGTTTCCTTAGTAACAACTCCTGTTACGTTAATACTATGCCATTTTGTAGTTACTTTAGAATTTTCTAGACATTCGAGTTTGGATGTAAGATCATTTAACCCATTGTTAATGGTATGATATGAAGTAGAATAAGTGTATGTCCAAGATGAATAATCATCCTCTCCGTACGGTCCAGCAGCTTTAGCCTTTTGGAATGGCTTTTCATTATTCCAGTCTACAAGGACAGTACAATCAGATTTCTCATTGTCCGTAGAAACCCCGAAAATAGTCAAATTCCCAACAGGTATTTCTTTACCACTAGAAGGTGACAATATTTTTACTCCTACTGATGTGGGAACGGTTTTTGTTGAAGTAATTGAATT
>DASVGC010000206.1:0-2172 GCA_036379735.1 Nitrososphaeraceae archaeon | reverse complement strand
ATATCGAATACAAATCATTGAGAAAGAAACCAACAAAGAAATTTACAGGAATAGTGGCTGGTATTATTGCTGTTTTCTTGGCATATATTTTCAGCCTTACTCTTGATCTTTCGGTAGTGTCAACTGTAAGAGGTCAGCTTATGTTTGCAGTGACCATAATATATCCTGCATTCAACTCCGTGCTATCATTTATGGCAATCATTATTCTGTATGGGTTAAGAAAAGAAAAGGAAATAGTAAAGGATTTGAAACACGATATCGCTTGGACTTGCGAATTAATAGGATTCCTTGTTATTGTCTTAGGAGATAGCTGGTTTGCAATAATTGTTTTGACTGAATTTGTAGAACAACTCTGGATATCTGCATTGTTACTATCTGCTCATTACATTATGATTGCTGGAGGTTTATTGTGGTATATTAGATTGGCAAATAATTCAAATCAAATAAATACATTTCATAAAATAAAAAATACTTTTAGAAAAAAGAAAAAAACTTCCGTTACCAGCGTTGCGTTAATTCTAATATTCATAATTTCAATCGCAGGTTACACCCTGTCTCAAGCAAATCATAGTGATTTATCTAAAGAATCAAACTCAATTTTAGAAATGAATGGCCAGAGTGAAATCAATGAAGTACCTGTTGGATTGATATCATCGTTGACCGGAGCATGGTCGTCGGGAGGAAAATCGATAAGAATTGCTGTAGAGAAGGCACAAGCAGATGTTAATGAGTATTTTGAGAACAAGAATTCATCTATTAGGATCAAGTTGTTCGTTGGCGATTCCAAGACAGATCCTGTTGAAAGTATACATGCAATAGAAAAATTGGCTGAATCTGGCGTGAGGATCATTATCGGTCCAGCAACAAGTGCCGCCGTAACGTCAGTAAAAGATTACGCAAATCAACACGATATTATATTGATCAGCCCCTCAAGTACTTCTCCTGCATTATCAATTACAAATGATAATTTATTTAGGTTTGTTCCTGACGATAAGAATCAAGCCGAATTTATTGCAAATAAGATGTGGAATGATGGAATTCGAGTAGTTATTCCTATGTGGCGCGGTGATACATTTGGTAACGAATTGGTAAAGGAAATGAGAATGAATTTTGAAAAAAAAGGTGGAATTGTTATGGAAGGTGTTGAATATCATGCCCACACAGGGGAATTTTCTTCAAGCCTACATAGAATTAATTTCATAATGTGGAATCAATATCTAAAAAAATTGAGCCACATTTTGGATAATACAACTCATAAATTTGAGCCTCATGAGGTAGGCATCTATTTGGTTTCTTTCGATGAGGTAACACCGATATTGATTCAATCAAATGAGCATCAAACTTTACAGCAAGTAAAATGGTATGGGAGTGATGCATCTGCACAGAATATGCAGATCATAAGAAACCGTGATGCAGCTAACTTTGCAGAAATGATAAATTTCTCCAATCCACTTTTTCAGGTCAATTTAACAAACAGTAAAGCTGAGATAATTGAGCAGGAAATTGAAAAAAAACTACATGGATCTAGTGCATTAACCTATCCAATTCTTGCATATGATACGCTTTGGGTAACAGCATTGAGTTTAGAAAAGATCATTGATAATAGTACGTCTGATATTAATGGGGACATTAATATTGAATATCTTAAAAAAATCATAAATTCCACTGCAGCAGATTACAATGGAATTTCTGGCAACATAATCCTCAATGCCGCAGGGGATAGAGTAAAGGCAAATTATGACGTCTGGTCAGTTGCAAAATCTCAAGATGACGAGAACTATGTCTGGAAACATGGTGTAGAAGGTAACTACTCACAAGCACATAATTGACATATCTTTTACCTAGCATTGTAATTATTACAATCATAAAGATTGTAAGAAAATTTTATTTCAAACCTTTAACATCAAATGGAGTCAGCAAAGAATTCAACATATACAACATTTTCCTAATATACCTCTCCTTTGAAGGAACTATTACTAGTTGTTTTTGATAAAATTCTATCAAGTGTCCTATTAGGCACTTTGTTTCTTGTTCATTTACTCCGGACATTTTTGTAAGTATCATGGCATACCAGTATTGTACCAGTGCATCTTCGCCACCTATTGATTCTAGGTCTTGAATAAAGGAAAAACTAGAATGACATTTTCTGCATAGGCCATCATGTACATCTAT
>DASVGC010000205.1:0-4951 GCA_036379735.1 Nitrososphaeraceae archaeon | reverse complement strand
GAGAAAAAATTTCAAGGATGACAAATACTGGAATGGACACTGCCCGTGCTATAACTGAAATTTTTGGAGGTATTGGAGTTAAGGAATGGCATGTAAAACAATCAATCGGAGAAAATAATCTGGCAGATAGGAACATACATGAATTAGATCCGGATGAAAGTAGGAAATTTATTTCAACCTTGAGAGAAATATCAAAACCGTCATTAATTGTTGCAAACAAAATAGATTTACCAACTGCTGCTGAAAATTTCAACAGACTTCGTGAACACAATAAACATATGTTCGTAATTCCATCAAGTGCCGATGCTGAGCTGACACTGCGAAGGGCTCAGAATAGGGGGTTGATAAAATATTCTCCGGGAGATGAAATTTTTGATATTTTCGAAAATACTGTACTTAATGAAAAACAAAAGTGGGCACTTAATTTTATCCGGAAGGATGTATTGGGTGAATATCTTAGAACAGGAGTACAGTTTGCACTGAACATCGCTGTCTTCAAATTATTGAATATGAATGTCGTATATCCAGTCTCAGATCCAAACAAATTGTCCGATAAGAAGGGTAACATACTTCCTGACGCATTTCTGATGAAGAATGGTTCTACAGTACAGGATCTCGCAAGTGATATTCATACTGAATTGTCCAAAGGCATTGTATATGCGGTAGACGTGAGAAATGGATTAAGGTTGCCTGGTGACTATCAGATAAAGGATAGAGATGTATTGTCTATAATTTCGACGATGATAAAAAAATAGAATTCCTCTAATCCTGTGAATGAGATATCAGTGATTTGCACTCCCTCTTATTGTAAGAATACAACCAAATGTCAATTGTGACAGAAGATCTGATAAGGACCAATCACAAGTGATTCGAGATACTCCATCATGGTAACTTATTTCTTGTAATCACTAAGAATGTCTCTATATCTCACATCTCTATACGCTACGTATTTTACATATTCACCATAGGTCATATCTAGCTTGCAGAACTGACACTTGACAAAACTAAAATCATCTGAGAGTTCAGCAGCCTTTCTACAATCCGGACAGACTATCTTCATCTATAATCATAAACCTGAATTCTAACAAATAAGCGTTAGGTATCTCAGTCTGTCTTTACTGTCAAAAAGGTGAATTCTATACTAAATTGCCTTTAGCTGCTTTACTATTGGCTGTCTTGCCTTTCGAAATACTCTAAATCCACAAATGCACTTTATTTCAGGCAACTTGGAAAGTTCTTCATTGGTCACCGGAGTACCGCATCTCATGCATTCGTAAATTACATTACCAACAGGATTTTCACTAGTCACAACCGTCATTAATTGAATTGAAATTTAATTGTTTATCTTGCAAATTCCATTTAAAGTCAATTCTGAGAATGGATTGCGGTATATTGGGGTAATTTGGCTGAAACAGGATAATCACTTCAAGGACTTGATAACCGCTTGTTCCATCTCATTGATACATGAGGAAAAATTCTTTGGATTACTTTTCAACCTTCCACCTGACGCAAACTCGTGCCCGCCGCCTTCAATAAGATGCGACGCTATCTTGCTACAAGAAATTCTTTCAGTATTCCTCCTTATGCTAACTTTTCCATGCTTGTTAAAGAGAAATACTAGATCAAACTTTGAGCTAGAGAATAATTCATTAGCAAAAAGACTTGACTGGACATAAGGATATGTAAATACAAAGGCAACGTTAAATGATAGTATTTTTCTTTTGGTCAAAGTTGCTAGTGATTTTCTTTTGTGAAGTTCGCTGACTTTAATGAATTTCACGTAGTCATTTTGCATTTGAGTATTCCATAATATTCCCTTCGCAGCTTTGTGAGCCAGGACCTCAAGTTTTTGTTTGGAACCAACACTATTTCTGTAAAAATGTATCAATTCAGACGCTCTAGAATCATGATTCTTGACATCAACCATAAAGTCTGAACTGTGTGCTATCAATTTTAGCTGCTCTGCAATCCTGTTGTTGTGCATCAGTTTTTCATACATTATTTCAGTAGAACATTTTCTTCCAGACGAATCATGATACAGATCAGCGATTTTTTTCAAAGTGACTAGAAATTCTTTTTGCCAGGGATGATGGTCAACCCAAATAACAGTCCACTGTCTTTGTTTCAAGTAATGGATAGAATCCAGAGCTAGGGCAGATGTGTCTTGATCGTTTATTCCAAGATCTGAGATGATAGCGAGGCCTTTTTCTGACTTTTTAGATTCATTCCTAATATAGTCAAACATTTTTCTAAAATTGTCCAGCCCATAGTTATAGAATGAGAGCTTGGCTCCCGGATACTTCATCAATGCAACAGAGGCAGAATATATTCCGTCAATGTCTGCCTCATGTGAGCATACTAATACGCGCATTAAGTGGTTTATTCAGCCAAACTGAATATGTATCTAGTGCAGGTGTAGTTGTCTGCTTGAGAATTCTTACTAAGAATCTCAATAGTGAAACTATAATCTACACTATTACAAGAATAATTTTATATTTGATAGCCTTTGTCAAATATTACAACTTCCATCATGTACTATTCAATTGAAAAAAAGATATCAGCAAGAACCGTATACCTAATAGTTTTCTATATATCTGCAATCTTGATGACTGCTATTACATTTTACGCCCTATATCTTAGCATTGTTGAATACGCTGCCACTGGAAAAATTGTAATAGGTGAGATTTTGGTAAAAACTGAAGTTCCATTTAAGGGTCTTTCAAAACTAGTTACCTACCTGATGATTGTTTCAGTAATCTCGTGGTATTGTGTTACCAAATTAGGTGGTGAGAAGGTAAAACAAGTTTCGCCGGCTCTGCGCTCAATACTTCAATTAATAGTGTTGGCAATAGCAATAGTTGCACTTTACGAATTTGTCTATAATTTTGTTGTATGGAGTTCGCTAATAACACTTAATGCACTTGGCGGAAGCATTAATTTGGATAGCATCAGTATCCCTTATCCAAATCCTGAAACACCTTGGAATTTAGTCTTTGCAACAAAGATGTCCTTGGCGGCCTTCCTGATTTCCACTCATGGATTCTATATTATTTCAAAGAAGGACAAGGAATAGATAATTAATTTCTGTTCCATACACTTTACAACTTCTTATGGACGACTAAACTTTTTTAGGCAAAGTTATATGCCCGTTTTTTGCTCAGAAAATGTATCAAGATGGCCTCTAGAGAAAATTCCAACGAACAAATTTCTTCTGAACAAAAAATAAGTGAGATGCTCCAACAATCAAAAATCCTCGAAGCTTATATGAATGACATTTTAACAAAAGAAGCTACTGTCACCAGACTCATAACAGAGGCCCATCTAGCTTCAGAGGCAATACAACAATTATCTTCTACTAATCAAGATGAATCTCTTGTCCCAATAGGTATTGGCGTATTTCTTAAGGTCACGGTTCCTCAAGTAAGAAATCTACTTGTTAATGTTGGTTCAGGCGTTACTATTGAAAAGTCAAAGGAAAATGCGAAAGATTATGTGGAATTAAGAATCAAGGAATTTGAACTTGCATTAAAGCAAATACAATCACAAAAAGAGCAAATTGCAATGCGCATGAATCAACTCCAAAATGAAGTAAATGTTGAGATGCAAAAATCTCAGAGAACTACGAACCCATAAGAGGTAGGATTGCGCTCCGGTTGTTTGAAAAACTAAGAAAAATATTTTCTGAAACAGCAAAGAATCTTGGTCAAAAATCAATTTCTAAAAAGGATATAGACTCGATTTTAGACGAATTGCAGATCAGTCTTATGGAAAATGACGTAGCTCATGAAATAGTAGATGACCTGACTTCAAAAATAAAAACGGAGATACTGGAGTTGAAACTTGAAAGGGATGAAAATTCTGATGAAGTTATCACGACAAGATTATACTCATTTCTACATGAGTTATTTATGTCGACTAACGTCAAGACTGATATCATTCAGGCTATTTTGGATAAGAAAAAATCTAAAGCTGGTCCATATTCTATTGTCTTTCTTGGTATCAATGGTACAGGAAAAACTACTACAGTCGCAAAATTTTGCAAACTATTGAGAGACAAAGGTATTTCAGTTGTTCTGGCAGCCGCAGATACACATAGAGCTGGTGCTATTGAGCAAATTACCCAACATGGTAACAATCTAAAAGTTAAGGTAATTTCGCAAAGATATGGTGCAGATCCGTCTGCAGTTGCAAGGGATGCATTGGAGCACGCAAAAAAGAATTACATTGAAGCAGTATTAATCGATACTGCTGGTAGAATGCAGACGTCAAAAAATCTAATGGAGGAAGTTAGTAAGATAATCCGAGTTATAAAACCAGATATGAAAATATTTGTTGGTGATTCGCTAGCTGGGAACGATACTGTTAATCAGGCCAGAGAATTTTTCGAGTACACAAAGTATGACGGCTCGATTTTGACAAAAAGTGACGCTGATTCTAAAGGAGGAGCTGCAATTTCTATAGCTTATCTGACACATAAACCTATTCTGTACCTTGGAATGGGACAAGGCTATGGAGATTTGGAAGAGTTTGATCACGACAGATTTCTTGATTCTATATTCAAAGATAAAGTGTATGATAAAACTGGCAAAATTCTGACACCATCAAGCGATACGTCCGTAGACAATACCAGTAAGGCTGAACCTGTCATTGAGATACCAAATATGAATCAGGTATCAGATATCGCAAAAATTGAATCGCCATCTAGCAACGCTGACAAAGTACTGGGGACATTTGAGACGGAAAAACAAACAACACCGCTACAAACGTCAGAATTATCACCAACGAAATCTGATGATGGTCAGAAGTTTGACGACCGATTAAATCATTTTGGCGAAGAAAAAACGGAATCAAAAACTAAGATAAGTGAACCAAAACCGAAGGGTGGTTTGTTTAAGAAAATCTTTAAGGATGACAAAAACAAAAAGGATACTGATGATAGTAAACAGAGTAT
>DASVGC010000204.1:0-4119 GCA_036379735.1 Nitrososphaeraceae archaeon | reverse complement strand
CGTACGTTTTAAAGTCATAATTCAGTACTTGATCATACGATTGAATGTATGAGGGAACATGCGGTGTAGTAGCAAGATGCTTCCAAGGTGTTCCTCCTGGAGAGAACTGATCTACTACCATTAATATTTTATGCTGCGGAGAATAAATAAAAATATTGCCATCCTGATGATAAGGACCACCATAAGATAATTCCAAAGTTGCGTTTCCTAATGTTATTATTGTTTCGTTATCAAATATTTGAGTTGGTAACGGTCTTTCAGTGTCGTTTGCCATTTTCAAGAAATCTGAGGTATATTTTTGTGCAACTATTTCTATTCCTGCTGGAAGCGCATGAGCTCCTCCAATGTGATCTTTGTGCGCATGACTGTAAACCAAATATTTTATGGGTTCGTTAGTGACTTCAGCTATTGCCTGATTTACCTTTTCACCTATGCTTGGAGGGGCATCAACCACTATTACGCCATCTCCCGTTACTAAAAACATACTGTTGTAACCAGTTGAAGAGACTACATACGCACCTCCTCCCATCATCTGTAAATCATATGCTTTTTCACTTTCCGTTTGGGCTAGAATAACATTATTCTGATTTGTAAAGCCTATTAATGAACCAAAAATCAAAAAAATACTAGCTACTAATATGCTATTTTTAAACATTATATTTACGATTAATTTAGACTTCATCACTATGTTGATTGAGTTTAAAAGATAATAAAGTTTGTGAGAAAAGATAATTTTGATTTGATTTGTCCAGGCATTGTTGTATTTCAGAATGTAATAGGATATTCTGTCAATACAATTGGGATTTGGATATGGACAAAAGACATTGTATCAAGTCCAGTAGAAAGGCATAAAGCTAAGTTCATACTGATTATATGACGTACATGAGTGTGAGAGTGCAGAATAAGATCAACTCAGCTCCATTTCTGATCCTAAATCAATATTTCATTACTTTCATAAATTTGGATAATAATTTGGTAAATGCCTATGTATGAAGTCAATTCACCCTCTTTTCTCGAGATTCCTGCCTCCTTAGTAGAACAAATGTTACAGAAAACCAACGAGATTGGAGGTATACTGCAAAGCTCAATTCATGACATCAATCAAAAAAGACAGAAATTTCGACTGCAACTTGAACAAACAGGATTATTGGATAATGATATTAGATTTAGGAATATAGATCAATTAATTTCAGGCGGTGTGGATGGTGCCTATGCAGTGGATCGTCTCCTGGCAACGGATTTGCTTTTTGCTGCAGCTGTGGCGGTTAATGGTATAAATGAAGAAAAGGGAAAGCGCATCATCCCAAGCCATGATGTATTTGTCAACCCTGAAAAGCATAATCCTGAGAACATGATAGCAGCTAGGGCAATAATGGTTGAAATGGAAATCAAATTGGCAGCAAACGCACCATATGAGATAGTGTATCTCGATGGCTCCCTTACAACTGCACTAATTCATATGTACAAGGCAATCAATTTTATTGAAATTCTCAATACAAAATCTTCCGAAAAAATCAAGCAAGATTTTAAAGACTTTTTGATTTCTTACAAGAAAATTTTGGAGTTTAAAGAGACCGATAAATACTATCTCGGGATACCAAAGTATACTTCAAGAAATGACATAGGCAAGAATCTTCACTGGCCCCAGGAGTATGATGATAGAGCAATTCTCACTCTGATACTAGATCCTGGAGAGTTTACACGTCCAAAATTGTTTACAAGTGAAGAAGGATGGCACATAAGATTACCATACAAGGACGAGGAACTGAAGATTTTGATGCAAGATGTAATTTCAGGAATCAAAAATCTTTCAGTTATTTACTACAAACCACATTCATGGTGTCCTGCATTAAGGATTGAAATGCCACTAGCAATTGCTCGCGATGAAAGGAAATTGAATGCCATTCTATATAACATAAAAAATCAATGCCAGACCCCTTCCATCATGGAACCGTTTCCACTTTATATGGCTGATAGAATAGCCAAGCATATGGCTCCAGCTATTCCAGCTTACAAGCAAATCATAATGAAACAAATGACTGATTTAGCGGATAACAATGAAAAGGATATATTTTTTATGATGCATTCATACAGAACTGAAGGTGGATAGTGGTTTTGGAACTAGGTTTGGAAAATTCCATAGACAAGAAGATTAATTATTTTCTAAATAATAGTTCTATTATTGGAACGATTGGTTCACCGTCTTCAACAATTGAACTTGCACTTGACATTTTGGAATCCTCTGTCACAAGACAACTTGTCGGAGAGTTGGCTATCTTTAAATATTTACAGGATTCAAAAAATCACTACGCTATTGGCCAAATTATTGAAATTGCCCTTAAGAACTTTTTATTAGAGGATCCTACAATAAAATCCGTAGCAAGGAAAAGAGGTTCTGTCAATCCTATTAGTGGGATACAGGATGTCCATATAGGCAAGCTACTATGTAGCGCAATATTCACAAGTTCCGATGATTTAGTTGAACCAAGTTTATTGGGTACAGTACCACCAACAGGAACGTATGTTTATCAGGTAGATGACAATATTCTAAGTACCATTTTAGAAAAGCAAAAAAATAGCTTGCTTTATTTGGGCAATAGTTATGGTTCCAAAACCAAATTGCCAATGTGGTTTAAGCATTTTGATTACGGTGAAAATGGTGCGGGAGAAGCCTATCATCTTGGAATTTTTGGAATAACAGGATCCGGAAAATCAACACTAGCAAAAATGATACTGACTGCTTATTCAAAATTCCGTCAGATGGGTTTACTGGTACTAGATCCTGTTGGAGAGTTTTCTAAAAGTTTTACAAATGATAATAGTAGTAACACCGACAGGGAATTTCAGAATTCTGATTCTAACTTCAATATGAAAAAAATAATGAACTTTCTAAATAAACAGGTCGTATCAATAAATGTTAGAAATCTTGTTTTAGATAGATGGTCATTGTTCGAAGAGATCTTACTTGAATCACAAATCTTTCATCAGTTAACAATAAAAGGTCCGAATAAGGGATTTGCTGTAGATGCACTAATACCTAAGCTTAGAAACAAAACTACATTGACTAAATTGATAAAGAGAGAATCGTTTGATCTTTTCATGAATGAACTACGGAAAGAAGAAATTCAACTTCTCATATTCTCAACACCTGAACCAAGGAAGAGACTAAATAATTTAGTTTCTAGTATGGATGAAGGAAATTTAGATAATCTGTATTCTCAATATTGGGCTCCAATTTGTAGTCTATTCGAAGACAGGACTGATGCTATAACAATTGATGATCTTTTAGAAAAGTTCTCCTCGAAATTAAAACCACTAATTGTTGTTGATCTTTCCGAACAAACTGCTCACAATATGCAGCTACGATATTGGAATGAAACTATTCAGTCATTAATACTAAAGAGATTGCTTAAAGGTCTGGTTAGTCTCGGTGAAAAAACTTGGCAGAAGAATACATCCCTAAACACTTTAGTAGTTTTGGATGAAGCCCACAGATATGCAAGGAAAGATGAATTCAGTGATTCAAATCTTGAGCAATTGAGATTAACTTTGCTTGATGCAGTCAGGACTACTAGGAAATATGGATTAGGTTGGCTTTTTATCAGTACATCATTATCTAGTATCCACAGAGATATACTTCAGCAGCTGAGAATAATGTTCTTTGGATTTGGACTCTCACTAGGTAACGATCTAGTCACACTAAGAGAACTTGTGTCGGATGAAAAAGCAATCGATTTGTATAGGACATTTACTGACCCGGCAAGCTCGTTTAGCTCTAAGAGCAGAAAATACTCATTTATGACTCAGGGACCAGTTTCACCACTATCTTTTTCGGGGGCTCCATTTTTCTTCAACGCCTTCAAGCCTGACTCTTTCATACAGGAGAACAAATTAGACATAAAGTCCTGAAATGAAAGTATTGTATATTGTACAGCAAAATCAAGCTTGTATAAGTAATTAAGACTTCAAAAACACATGTTGGAATTTAGGTCTGGTCACTCGTTTCATTTAATGTATATATTTATAGTATGAGTGAGTATTAACACTAGAATGCAAAAAATCAGTCCGTGCTTATGGTTTGATGATAATGCTGAGGAGGCAGTTAATTTTTATACCTCA
>DASVGC010000203.1:0-2769 GCA_036379735.1 Nitrososphaeraceae archaeon | reverse complement strand
AGTGGGTATCAGATTAGATCCACATATTCTACAAGAATTTTTGTTAAACATATCAGGAAGTAGGAAACTGTATCTATTAGGATTGTGAGTATTGATCTTATGCTAGCATTTTGAACTATATTGAATATATGATCATATTGAGTTATCATTGTCACTTAAATGGTTGTACCACAAGACTTTACTATCCAAAATCAGGGTTGATATAGATGGAGCTTAAAATTATATGTTCGTGCAACAACACTTTTCTATCCATAACTCAGGACTGATATAGATAATGATCAAAATTCAATATGTATTATCCCCATTGTTAATAGTGATACTTGTCACTGTTTTTGTTTCTGTATCATTTTCGCAAAATGTTACTAATCAAAATGTTACTAATCAAAATGTTACTAATCAAAATACTTCGAGTGCCACTATGCTTAATGCCAGTAAGAAAAATGATTCAAGTGTGACAGTAATTAATGCCGTTGGCGACATAGATTGTTTTAATCATCTTGATGAACAGATGAAATCTGACAACCCGGATCTCTTTATTGCCCTTGGAGATCTATGTTATAAACCTGAATTGATTAATTTTACCACTATTTATGGTGATTTTATAAAGAAAGACAAACTGGCTTGTATAGTTGGCAATCATGACTCTGAAGAAGATGGGAATTCAGAACTTCTAAATCAAACACTGGAATTATGTGGAGATCATTGGTATCGTAAAATAGCAAATGATACGACTCTTTTGATGGGGTTAAATACGAATGGAGACACCGAATCCCAAACAAAATGGGGTCAGTCACTGGTAACAAATGGAACATTGATGAAAGGAATCAAAAATGTCATTCTACTTGCCCATAAACCTGCACATACCCCAGAATCACATCACCCTGCAAGAGACTCAACGATTGTAATGTTGTCGGGCATTGAAAGCAACATCTCTAAGAGTGTTCAAGTTTATGAAATATCAGCTCATAATCATTTAATGGCCGAGTCAAGTAATGGTCGCTGGTTTATTTCTGGAGCAGGTGGTAGAAGTCATTATGATGGAGAAACTAGTTCGGAGTGGCCGTATGTAAACACTAAAAATTATGGATATCTACAAATTAGAATAAATAATACTGATGGCACTGTGCTTGGTACTAATTTCTATGGATTGTATGGCCGACTGCTCCATTGAGATTTTAATTTAGCATATCTATTAGACAGATTACCAAGTGAATTTTCGTGGAGCTTCCTACTCCTATTCGCCCATTATTTGCAAAATTACAGTTCTGTTTCTAGATCTTGTATCCATTTCTAATAAGACAACTTGTTGCCATGTTCCAAGTGTCAATTTACCTTGCACAATAGGAATAGTTATACTGGGTCCTATCAGAGATGACCGTACGTGTGAATGTCCATTTCCGTCATGCCAGGTGTTATCATGCTCATATTCTATGTCCCTTGGGGCTATTCTAGACAACATTTCAGGAAAATCATGTACAAGACCCGGTTCATATTCAATAGTTGTTACTGCCGCTGTTGAGCCTGAAACAAAAATAGTGACAGTTCCATTTTTAATTTCGCTATCTTTTACTATATTTGATAACTGACTAGTCAAATCGATTATATCACCTTCTCCTTCTGAATGCAGCTGAATAGTATCTGACAAAACTTTCATATTTGGAAGATTATCACCTATATTATCTCAAGTATTTCGCAAGTGATATATGGCTGTTACTACATTCTAATATCGCAATTATCATGTTTAATTTTTGTCAAGTAATTTCCTAATCTATTAACGAACCATGTCTGTCCCCGAGAGTGTTTCGGCCATCGCTCAATTTTTGCTAGCTTTTGGTTCTCCAAGGTTCCTAAGACTCTTAAGATCATCATTCCTTTAAAAATATCTATTATTTTTAGTGCCTTTCACTTGTTTATTGAGTAATCTGCATTTTCCAATTTTCTTTTCAAATATCAGGTCAGCGTTTTTGAGAATTCGTAAAAGTATAGATACTATCATATCTCTCTCCTAAGGCAGTACAAGAATTTTCCGACTACTAGAGTCTGACATTCCCTATAATGATAAATACGATAAGAAACAAAATAATACATGAATCAAATAGAAAAAATTCCAAAAGACTATCATTCGATTACCCCCGTCCTGATCGTGAAAAATGGAGATGAAGCAATAGAATTTTATAAAAAAGGTTTTGGTGTTCAAGAACGAGGTCGTATGAAAGGCCCGGATGGTAGGGTTGCTCATGCAGAACTAAAGTTAGGTGATTCTGTCTTTATGTTGTCAGATGAATATCCTGAGATGGATTGTCATTCTCCAAAAACAATAGGTGGAAGTCCAGTTTCCATGTATGTTTATGTCGATGATGTTGATTCGTTTTTCGATAAAGCGATTTCTGCTGGGGCCAAGGTACTTGACCCTATTAAGGATCAATTCTGGGGAGATCGCCATGGTAGACTTGAAGATCCATTTGGACATCTCTGGTCAATTGCAACACACAAGAAGGATCTTTCAGAAGATGAAATGAAAAAGGCTGCAGAAGCTGCTTTCTCTCAAATGTCAAAGTAAATTCTTATTATTTTTTTTCTTGCATTGTTTTGGGCTCCGGAGGATTGCCATGTAACTATAATTTCAACTCCACTTACTTTGTGATGGTATATAGTAACAAAATCTTAGACTATAGTATATATTGTTGATAAATAAATCATACCTAATATTAAACAAAACTGGTCTATATGGAACATATAGTAATCAATTTTGCAGGTGATGTATTACTT
>DASVGC010000202.1:0-5610 GCA_036379735.1 Nitrososphaeraceae archaeon | reverse complement strand
ATGTTGATTTCTATTTCTTTTACAACCTTCTCCACAGGATAGTATCTCAACGGTCTAAGGGTTACATCACAGAACTTGCATCCCCGTCCACAACCCCTCATAACCTCAATCATCCCATGCATACTCGGATTAATTATAGTTGGAATTTCGTCTACTTTTGGTTCATTCCAATAATGAATAAACCGACCATGATACTTGTTACCGCCTTTTTCAAATTCTTTAATCTCAACCTTAAATGGATTTTTCTTGAACGGATTAGCCGTTTCCAATTCGTTGTTAATGAGTGCATCAAAGAACGAGGCACCAGCACCGTCAATTTCGGGTCCTATTCCACCCAAGTCGCCTTCTACAATCCCATATAATCCATATTCTGCTATTTTTGCAGGATCGTAATTATACTGCCATGTTCCTGAAGCACCAGCAATAACCTTTGCTTTACTACCATTTTTTTCCTTTGCTCTGTTTATTTTCATATGGAGGTCCCTGTTATAGAATTCATCATAGGAAATCTGCTTTCGGCCATAAGTAAAAGTCATAGTTACTGGGCCCATGCCTAGTGGGTCCATTTCATATGTTCCTACTACTTCAGTTTCGGGCCCAATGAATTTTTCAACGTAATCTGGATGCGCTACGACTACATCTTCTCTGCTGTAGCCATCCCTTACTAAAGAAGCTTCAACCTTTCTCAATCCATACGGAGCATAATCTGCGATACCGCCATGATGGGAAATAGGATTACAAATAAAATCAAATAGTAATCTAGGGGTAACCTGATTCTTAAGAATCTTGTAAAGCAATGTATCATGCGATCTATTTGGATCAATAGCTGGTGCACAGCCAAAAAATGATGCTAACGATATTCCTCTATACGGTGACATAAGAGTGCGATCTGCAGTAAGAACAACCTTTGGATGTTTCAAGAGTCCCTTATACATACCAAAAAAACGTAGATTTTAAGTTTTCCAATTGTGAAAATCAATTTAGAAACTCTTACTTTAATATAATTCTCAGTACATCTTTGTCGTTAAGCCTGTGATCTAATCCTACTTTCTGGGAACTAAATTTCACACTAGTGCCCCAAACGTAAGCATACTTAAAGTCCCTAACAAAGTTTCTGTGAATCTTTAAACAAACATCACGAATAGTGCAATTTTGATTCATGATAAGTGGCTCTTCATCAATCTTGTCACCTTTTGGTTTTAAGAAAATTCTGATAAAAGCTAGTCTATCATAGATCAGCCTTTTCAAATCATCTATGTTTATTTTTCGATCAGCAGAAATAGGAATAAAATTTTGCACCTTTTTTTCTATTTGGGAGACAAATTTACCATCAACTAGATCGATTTTATTTAGCACCACAAGCGATGGCAGATAAATTCTATTTCCTGTGACCACATCTATCAGTTGTTCTATGGTAAGGGTTGGTTCCTTGATTATTATACGGCCATTACTAATCCCATGAATTCTCAGAATTTCCTTTACCAAATGAACTGGAATGTTTGAAACCTGATCATGTACCGCGATTCCTCCATAATGAGCTTTTTCAATAAACACTTGTGGGAGTCTCTTATTGATCCTAATACCAACTTCGTGAAGCTCTCGTTCTAACATCTCTAGGAGCTCCGGTTGAAAAACATCCAAGACCATAAGAACTAAATCCGCATTTCGTGCAACTGAAAGAACCTTGCGTCCTAACCCTCTACCTTTAGAGGCACCCTCTACAATACCGGGAAGATCAAGAATTTGAATCTTAGAACCATTGTATTCCATCATTCCCGGTACTGCAGTAAGTGTTGTAAATTGGTAGGAACCAGTGCGTGATTTCGCATTAGTCAAAGCGTTGAGCAATGTAGATTTACCTACACTGGGTAATCCCACCAAGACTACTGACGCATCACCTGATTTTCTAACATTAAACCCTTCATTTTCCTTTCCCGAAGAAACATTCTTGCCATGCTTATTTTCGTCAAGCTCTCGTCGCAGCTTGGCCATCTTGGCTTTAAGAATTCCAATATGAAATTCTGTTGCTTTATTTATTTGAGTCCTATGGATCTCTTCTTGTATAGCTTTGATTTTTTCAGGAATTCCCAGGGATAAGACCCCCTAACGTAATTTTTCATTCATTCGATAAATATCTTTGTTCATGATTAGTCATTGGGTAGTATGGAAATTCAGAAATCGATATGCTTACCAAAGACATTTGAGGTTACTTGGTTTCTCATTCTTATGCCGCTCTCTTTTTTCCATAAATAAAAATTACGAGTGCAATGGACGAGATTATAACTGCAAGTAGGATGTAGTTTATTGGTGGACTTAGTATAACGCCAATTTCTGGAATAACGAACTTGACTTTACCAATAAAATTGTGACTATTTATAGGAAAATCAACTCCGGGAATTGATACAGGGCTGGAGTCACCTTTTGTTATTATCACTCTTTTTCCGTTCTCTGACGTTATTTCAGCTATACGATGGACGATAACTCTGTCCTCCCCAGCCGGTTTATTGAATACAATAATGTCCCCTACTATTGTGCTGTTGAACATATGCCCATCACCAATAATTATCAAATCATTTACCTTTAACGCAGGAGCCATCGTGTCACTATAAATCACGAAGAATGGCAACGGGTTATCTAACTCAGTTTCAAAATAATGATAAATTGAAACGATAATCAAAATTCCTAAGATAAAAACTATAATGTTTTTTACAACCGTAGGAAGACGTGATCTTTCATCTAGCAAATCATCAAAAATTATTTATGTAGATTAGATAAATCTTTAGATTTTTGCAAAAATTTGGCAGCTCAGTCAAATGCCTTTTCATCATATTAGATGATTATTAGAATAACTCTGAGTCTTCACTGCTGCCACTATTTAATTTCCTTTTTTGATATTTAACATAATCGTCTATAGCGGCATTTGCCTCAGAATCGGCATAACTGTTTTCTGCCCTCCTTATATGCAAATAATCAACCGTATCAAATAATTTCTCAAGATTTGCAATTTCCATTGAAATATTCTTTAACTCCACATTCCGTATCTTGTATTTTTTTGATCTCTGATTAACCAATAATATGCTATCTGATTTGATTCTAATATTCCTTGTTTGGTAATTGCTAATCTGGAGTGCCCTTTTCAGAGCAAAATACTCTGCTTGATTATTCGTTTTGATCCCGATAAATTCACGATAACTGAAGATTCTTTTGTTTTCCTGAGTACCGATTATGCCGACACCAGAAAGACCAGGATTTCCCCTACTTGAGCCATCGATGTAGATTTCGTACAATAAAACTCAATATTTCCGCCTATAATATAACATTAACAACAATATTTCTATGGCCTAGAAGATAGAAATGCAATAACAAAATAACAATGAAGATCAGGAGAGTTAACAACATCAAAAATGTATTGTGATGGACCTGTTTTTTCTAATTAGAATTTACTTTATAAGAAAGTCGATATTAACTCTCATAAAATGAAAGAGTTGTTCGTTGTCTTTGGTCTATTGACAATTATTCTAACTGGTAATGCTGTTAATGCGCAATCTCTAAATAATGAAACAAGCAACGCTGGAAGGGATTCTCAATCAAGAACATTTACGGATTGTTATGCGAGTTTTTATAGTGGAATGATACTATTGCAAGTTTCTGAGAAAAGAGAAATTGATTCAGAGTCTGAAATGAAACAATTCTTTACCGACACATGCAATTTCATCCACGATGAAACAGGAAAATGGTTAGACTTGTGGAAAATGGACGAATTAAAAATGTTATACAACCAAGTAGATATGAGTAAATTCAACACTAAATATTATCCACAGGGTATCCCAGGTGACGTCATTGATGTATTCAGCGGCATAGGCGCTATGGCAGGAGCAGTCGGAAATGGAACAGCTATCAACATGGATGATGAAGATTTTGAGGAAGACGAGGAAGATGGCGAAGATAATGGAGACAATGAAGATAATGGAGACAATGAAGATAGCGAAGATAATGGCGATGATCAAGATAATGAGTAATAGAAAAATGAAGAAATTGGTGTTTAATTTGTGTATAATATGCAGACAGAATCAGGGATTTTGATTTGGACTGTTTGTTCAAGTTATGTAGATATTAAAGTGCATTTTTAAGAATCCATATAGGTGGAAATGGGTGCCCAAGAGAAAGATAAAAGAGGATAAACCGCGGAAAAAAATGGGGAGAAAGCAAATTCTTATTCCTCCAATTATTGTAGGTATTGCAACTCTTTCTGGATTTGTAATTATGCATTTTTTCCCTGCCCCATCTCCTGTACAGGTTTGTCTAAGATCTCACAATGACACTTTCAACGTTTACTCAAAGATCGACTTGGAAATAGATGGGCAACAAAAATTTTTGCCCGATAATGTAGGAAAAATGAAGGAAGGAAAAGAGTGTCTTAGAGTTATCCACACAGATGAGGTTGGTGATGAAATTCATGTTCAATTCGTTCGACCAGTTAGATTAACACTAGATGATTTTATGAAAATCTACTCTTCAGACAATAAGACAATTCAAGTAGTGGATAATTCAACTGGAAAAGACATGTATCAGAATCTTACTCTGTCTGATTATAACGTTGATTATTCATATTTTTCTGAAAATCAATTTGTGAAAATTACCAATCTTACTAGTTCTCCACCATTAAGTGATACGTATTTGGGAAGAATTTCATTGGTCTCCAAATAGATATAAATAGACAGTATCATTTTTGATTAGAATTGAGTAAATCCGCAGCTATCATAAAAGGAGACGGAACTGGACCCGAACTTGTTGACGCTATGGTTAATGTATTACGAGAATGCAATTCAAAAATAAAATTGATTCCATGTGATGCAGGCTCGGAATGGTGGACAAAAAATGGTGGCACATCCTATATTTCCGATGAAGTCTGGAATCTATTGGAAAATTCCGATGCTTGCTTTAAAGGACCAACCACTACTATTCCAACCCCTAACGCACCTCGGAGTGTGGCAGTTAGTATTAGACAAAGGTTTAATCTCTACGCCAATGTTCGTCCTATAAAGACCTACAAAAATTCTGCACGACAGCTGGATTTTATTTGTATTAGAGAAGCAACAGAAGGATTGTATTCTGGAATTGAATTCAAGATAGGTGTTGATGCTGCAATAGCAGTAAGGAAGATAACGAAAAAAAGTTGCGAAAATGTAGTAAGGCATGGTTTTAAAGTTGCCAGTGAAATGAAATTTAGTAAGATTTATGTTATTACAAAAAGGAACATATTGAAGGAAACGGACGGTATCTTCTGGAAAGCAGTTGAAGATATACAAACAGAATTTAGTGAAATTTCTGTGGAGGAATATTATATCGACAATATGACCCAACAATTGGTAAAGAATCCAGAGCGATTTAACAAGAGCGTCTTACTAAGCACAAACTTGTTTATGGATATAGTATCTGAGTGTGCTTCTGGACATGTAGGCTCAATTGGAAATGTCTATTCTGGAAACTATGGTGATACATATGCTATGTTTGAACCGGCTCACGGAAGCGTACCAAAGTACGCCGGTGCTAATAAGGTAAATCCAGTTGCGACTATTTTGTCTGGTGCTTTAATGGCCAAATACCTCG
>DASVGC010000201.1:0-14140 GCA_036379735.1 Nitrososphaeraceae archaeon | reverse complement strand
GAGAAAAGAACTAATTCACAAGTTAATCGAAGCTCGCTATGAACGAAATGATATTACCTTGTCATCTGGCAGTTTCAGAGTTAAGGGAGATACTATAGATATTATACCCGGGTATTCTGATGAGGTTATAAGAGTATCCCTATTTGGAGATCAAATAGAACACATTAGTATTCATAATAGTGTTACCATGTCCAAGAAGCGTACAGCAGGTACAGTTAAAATATTTCCTGCAAAACATTACATAATAGACGATGATGCAAAGAATGATGCTCTAACATCTATACAACATGAACTTGATACCTGGCTTCCAAATTTGCCTGGTGAACTTGAAAGGCAAAGACTCAATTCAAGAACAAATTACGACTTAGAAATGATACAAGAGCTAGGCTATTGTTCAGGGATTGAAAATTACTCTAGGCATTTTGATGGTAGAAAGTCGGGACAACCTCCCTTTTGTCTACTTGATTTTTTCGGTAATGATTTTCTATTGGTTATAGACGAATCTCATGTTACTCTACCTCAGCTTAGAGGGATGTATCAAGGCGATTATACTAGGAAAAAAAGTCTTGTAGACTATGGATTCAGATTGCCTAGTGCATTTGACAATCGACCGCTCAAATTTCCTGAATTTGAAAAATATCTAAAGTCGGTAGTGTTCGTATCTGCGACACCAGCAGACTATGAAAAGAAAAACAGTTCTGCGATTGTAGAACAGCTTGTAAGACCCACAGGACTCGTAGACCCGAAAGTAGAGGTTAGACATACACAGAACCAAATCAATGACTTGATAGATGAGATAAGATCTTATGTGCAGAAAAATCAAAGGATTCTGGTAACAACACTTACCAAGAGGATGGCAGAAGACCTTGCAGAATATTTGGCCAAAAAAGAAGTAAGAGTAAGATATATGCATTCAGAAATTGAGGGTCTTGAGCGAACGGAGCTTATCAGACAACTCAGAATAGGGGAATTTGATGTTCTTGTAGGGATTAATCTATTAAGAGAAGGCCTTGATATACCAGAAGTCGGTCTTGTAGCAATACTTGATGCAGACAAGGAAGGCTTTTTACGCAATACCACAAGTCTAGTTCAGACCTTCGGAAGAGCTTCAAGAAATATCGATGGGACTGTGATAATGTATGCAGATAATATTACTCAATCGATGAAAGAAGCAATTTCTGAAACAGAAAGAAGAAGAGAAAAACAGATTTTGTATAATCAAAAACACGGTATTACTCCAAAGACTATAGTTAAAGCGGTTGCAAAGAGGGAAGATGATGCAGGAATTGATGTCGAAATCAAATCCATGCCTACAAAGAATTTATCAAAACTTGCAATTGAAATTGAGACAAATATGAAGAGATACGCCGAAGACTTGGACTTTGAAAAGGCGATACAATTAAGAGACCAATTGACGAAAATAAAAAAGGTGTTAGACAGTCAAACTGTTGAGGCACCCTCTAGATAATATCATGCAGGTGGAAATAGAAATTGAATAATGTAAATAAATACAATAGTGACAGAATAATAATTAAAGGCGCTAGACAGCATAATTTAAAAAATATCAATGTTGAAATTCCCAAAAACAAGCTAGTTGTTCTCACGGGGCTTTCTGGATCGGGTAAGTCAACTTTGGCATTTGATACAATTTACGCGGAGGGTCAAAGGAGGTATGTAGAATCTCTCTCGGCATATGCAAGACAATTTTTAGAAATGATGGATAAACCTGATGTTGATTCTATAGAAGGATTATCACCTGCCATATCAATACAGCAAAAGACGACAAGCAAAAATCCTCGCTCGACAGTAGGTACGGTGACAGAAATTTATGATTATTTGCGATTGCTTTACGCTAGAATAGGTGTACCTCATTGTCCTCAATGTGGTAGAAAGATTACTGCGCAGTCAGCAGATTTTATTACTGATACCATTCTGAAGACTTCAAATGGAAAGAATGTGCTTTTACTAGCTCCTATTGTAGAAGCAAAAAAAGGGACATATGAAAAATTGTTTCAAGAGCTAAAACAGAATGGATACACAAGGATACGACTAGACGGTGAGATAATCAACCTAAGTGATGACAATGATGAAGTAAATACTCAGGCTGTTATTAAGAAAGAAATCAAAGATCGCATCCTTAACAAATTCAAGAAACACACGATTGAAGTTGTTGTAGACAGAATAAGACCTTCATTTGAGGATAGGTCCAGACTGTTTGATTCAGTACAAACTGCACTAAAGACAGGTAATGGACTGGTGAAAATTTTGGTAGCAGAGGATAATAGCGAAATAATATATTCTCAGAGAAAAGCCTGTACCAGGTGTGGAATAAGTATTCAGGATCTTGAGCCTCGTTCATTTTCGTTTAACTCACCATTTGGAGCATGCAAACAATGTAACGGACTTGGTATCAAAGTTGAGTTTGACCCAGAGTTAGTCGTTCCAGATAGGAAAAAGAGCATTTTGGACGGTGCAATAAAACCTTGGGCAGGCCATTTTGCAACATTCAGATCTTCAATGCTACGCGACGTAGGTAAGAAATTTGGGTTTAACTTGTCCCAACCCATATCATCTATGACAAAGAAGCAATTAGGTGTTATTCTTTACGGAACAGATGAGAATATACATTACAAATATGAATCTAGAACATCTGATTCTACTTGGGAGTATCGTAGCTCTTTTGAAGGAGTCATACCGAATTTGGATAGAGTGTATGCACAAACAGAATCGGAAGCAAAACGCAGAGACTTGGAGCAGTTTATTAGAGAACTACCATGCGAACTATGCAAAGGCATGCGATTGCGTCCTGATTCTTTGGGAGTCAAAATTTCGGAAAAATCCATTATGAATGTATGTGATTTGTCAATTGACAAGTGTTATGATTTTTTTATGAGTCTTTCTCTTTCTGAGACTGATAGATACATTGCAAAAAATATACTCAAGGAAATTATTTCTAGACTGGAATTTCTAAAGAACGTTGGACTTAACTACCTTACTTTGAACAGGATGACGTCCACACTATCTGGCGGAGAATCTCAAAGGATACGTCTTGCTACACAGATTGGCTCTAACCTAACAGGTGTCTTGTATGTCCTTGATGAGCCAACGATTGGGCTTCATCAGCGAGACAATAATAGATTAATTGAAACACTTAGAAAATTAAGAGACCTGGGTAACACGCTTATAATCGTGGAACACGATGAAGAGGTTATACGAAGCTCAGACTGGATTATCGATATCGGAGAGGGTGCCGGAATTCATGGAGGGAGGATAGTTGCAGATGGTCTTCTCAAAGATATCATAGACAACAAGAATTCTATAACTGGAAGATTCCTTAAAGGCGACGACAAGGTATATCACAAGAATGCTCAAAGGGATCTCAAGAACTGGCTTACTCTTCATAATGCTAGAGAAAATAATCTAAAAAGGATAACTGTAGATTTTCCACTTGGTTGTATGACGACAGTAACAGGCGTCTCGGGCTCCGGAAAATCAACTCTAGTAAATGAAATACTTTTCAAATCATTGTCAAATCACTTTTACTCTTCTAAGGATAGGCCGGGAGCTCATGATAAAATCACTGGTCTTCAAAATTTGGATAAGGTGATAGGTATTGATCAGTCTCCAATTGGTAGAACACCCAGGTCCAATACAGCAACGTATGTAAATGCTTTTGGTCCTATTCGAGAGATCTTTTCCAAAACTATGAGAGCCAAGGAAATGGGATATAAACCTGGTCGATTCTCATTTAATGTTCCAGGTGGCCGCTGTGATTCATGTGAAGGTGCGGGAGTGAAAAGAATAGAAATGCAGTTTCTTGCTGATGTATATGTTACTTGCGATGAGTGTAAGGGTAAAAGATACAATTCAGAAACCCTACAGATAACATACAAAGGTAAGACAATTTCGGACGTTTTAGACATGACAGTGGAAGAGGCCCTTAATTTCTTTGCAAATATCTCTTCTATTGAGAGAAAACTAATGACGCTTAATGATGTAGGATTAGGATACATAAGATTGGGACAGCCAGCAACAACACTTTCGGGTGGTGAAGCACAGCGAATAAAGTTGTCTTCAGAGCTTGCAAGAAGAGATACTGGAAGTACATTATATATTTTGGATGAGCCAACTACAGGACTTCATTTTGCTGATGTTAAAAAACTGTTGCATGTATTAGATAGACTTGTAAATATCGGCAATACAGTCATATTGATTGAACACAATCTTGACGTAATAGCGGCATCTGACTGGATAGTTGATCTTGGTCCGGAAGGTGGAGACAACGGTGGAAATATTGTTGTTACTGGTACACCATATCAAGTCTCAAACCACATTTCAAGTCATACAGGAAAACATCTAAAATCTAAATTAGTTCTAAGCCAGACAATAAGAAAAACCAAAAGTGGTCCGCGTAGTTGACGACTTCCACACTAAATAGAATCCTGAATCAATCTGAAACTATTAAGGAGCTTCGAAATAAGGTATTAGCGCTTCCTTATGAGCCAGGCGTATACATGATGAAAAATAAGGAAGGCAAAATTATCTACATAGGCAAGGCAAAGAATCTCAGAAAACGCGTACTGTCTTACTTTAATCATAGAGGCTCTAGCGAATCGTCCAGCTGGAAGACGTCTAAACTGGTCAGCAAAATCCAAGACGTTGATTTTCTTATCACGGACAACGAAATAGAAGCATTCTTGTTGGAATCAAACCTAATAAAGCAATACAGGCCGCTATTTAATATTGATCTCAAGGATCAGCAACGCTATACTTATCTCAAGATTTCAGATGAAAAATTTCCTAGACTGCTTGTGGCAAGAAGGAATAGAGATGGAAAATTTATGGGAATTAAAGGCAAAGTATTTGGACCCTTTGTGCACGGAAGCTCAAAATATCTTACCATAGGCTTATTGAGAAAGATCTTTAAAATTAGAATATGCAATACTCTTCCGAAAAGACCTTGTCTTGAATATTTTATTAATAACTGTGATGCTCCATGTATAAATAACGTTACTCAAAATGAATATATCAATAATGTTCAATCACTAGAAAATATTCTTACTGGAAAAAAGAGCATTGAGGATTTTATACAAAAAATGCAGGATGATATGATTACTGCATCAAATAACCTTGATTATGAAAAAGCAAAAGCAATTAGAGATACTGTGAGCAGACTTGAAAATCTAAGATCAAGACAAAAAATTGAACATTCAATCAGTTCAAGATCTGAAGAAGAGTACATCGGAATCATGTATGATTTATTGCAATCTAAAGCACATATATTGATCCTGAGACGATATCGTGGAGTTATCAGAGATAGAAAAAAGTACCAATTTGATTTGGTAGGTGACAATTCATTTTCGACTTTCTTATCACAGTATTATTATTCTAAATCATCAGTACCGCGATTTATTTACGTCAATGAAGATCCTGCCTCAAAAGAGGTACTTGAAAAATCCCTTGAAAGGATAGCGTCACACAAAGTGAACATTATTAGGTTATCTAACCGAATGGAGCTTGAAAGAAAGCAATTGATGGATTTAGTCGTAAGAAATTTATCGAATAATCTCTCAAGAGGTTTTGAACCTGCGTTATTTGATCTAAAAAAAGTACTGAATCTCAAATCTCTCCCAAAAGTTATTGACTGTTTTGATATTTCAAATCTTGGTTTGTCAATAGCCGTTGGTTCCTGTGTTAGATTTGTCAATGGAATTCCTGAAAAATCATTTTATAGAAAATTTAAGATAAAAACCGTAAAGGATCAAAATGATTTCGCAATGATAAGTGAGATAGTAAGTCGCAGATATGCAAAAGAAGATAAACTTAATTTACCAAATTTAGTATTAATCGACGGTGGAAAAGGTCAACTTAATTCTGCAATTGATTCCCTATCAAAATTAGGTTTAAAGATCCCGTGTATATCAATTGCAAAACAGAGAGAAGAAATATTCATTCCCAATTCAACCTTTCCCTTAATAATACCAAAGACCAACAAATCGCTTAAGATATTACAATATCTTAGAGACGAGGCTCACAGGTTTGGACTTGATTATAACATAAAATTACGCGATTTGAAATAAATTTCTAGATTAGAAAATACTCCAAAATATAATTACAGGCTAAACCCTAATGTAAAATTTGATTGTCAAGTTATCCTCTGACAGCTCCAAGAGTCAAACCTCTTATCATTTTCTTTTGGAAAAATAACATCAGAACAACCACCGGAATGAGTGCAATATTTATGCCCGCCGTAAGATAACCCCAGTCAATTCTATATAGTGAAATGAATTGATACAAGGCGACTTGAAAGACCATAACGTCAGGTCTATTAGAGAGAACTACAGGCAGTACAAATTCATTCCAAGAAAATCTGAACGATAAGATAGCCGCTATTAGAAAACCGGGCATAGAAATTGGTACTATGACATGCCAAAATGCACGTATCTTTGAACAACCATCTATTAGAGCCGCCTCTTCCAGTTCCTTTGGGATAGTCTCAAAATAGTTCTTTAGCAGGAATATGTTAAGTGGAATAATAAGAATTTGAAAGGTCAGCACTAATGCAAAAAGCGAGTTAAGTAGACCCGCGTTGGCGAGCATAATGTATAGTGGGATAATATTTATCACAACAGGGATCATGAATAGCCCCAAAATTGTGCTGATAAGTAGGTTTTTCCCCTTAAAATCAAACCTCGCAAAAGCGTAGCCACCAAGAGCGCTTACAGCTACACTCAGTCCAGTACTTGCCAAACTAACTGCCAAGCTATTGAAAAGACTGATTACGAGTTTTGGATCTGTCAGTACAAAGACATAGTTATCCAATGTAGGTGCACCCGGGAAGAATTGTGGAGGAAAGCTAATGGCTTCAGGATTTGGTTTAAATGAAGTTGAAAGGACCCATAATAGCGGAGCCAGAGTAATAAACAGATAAGTTGCGATTACAAAATAAATCAAGCTTCTTTCTAACAGTAACATATCTTTTTCTCCATTATCAAAAAATTATAAACTGATCCAACAGAACATACTCTGTGTAGATTCAATTCTACTGAATTTTTTTTAATATTGTGTGATCCCAAATTATTTATCTTGACTCCTTAATAGTTTTATATATGAATATGCCAATACCAAGTTCGTAGCAATTAGCAAAAATCCTACAGCAGCTCCCTTTGATAATAGTCCAAATTCAAATGCTTGTCTGTACATGAATAACGATGACGTGGTACTAGAAAAAAGCGGTCCGCCATTTGTCATCACTAGAATTAAATCAAAGAAATTTACTGACCACATTGTAATAAGAATAAGATTTATAATGATAAATGGTCTCAATAGTGGGAGCGTTATGTACAAGAAACTTTTAATTTTCGTTGCGCCATCTATTCGCGCTGCTTCATAAACTACTGGACTTATTGAAAATAGTCCTGCCGTTAGGAATATTACAGTGAAGGGTGTACCATGCCAGACGTTGGCGAATACCAACGTCCATACAACTGTTCCAGGATCTGATAACCAAGAAACAGGTACTAACCCCAATTGACCTAGACCATAGTTCATAATTCCAAAACTATCATTAAAGATGAATTTAAAGGAAAAACCCGTTATTACTGCAGACACAGTCCACGGTATTATAAATATGGCCCTGATGGTATTCGATCCCCTAATTTGCTGATTCAATACTACTGCGAGTACCATTCCAACAAAAAACTGAAGGGCTACTGAACCGCCTACAAATAGTAAACTCACCAGAAGTGACATATGAAAATCACTGTCCCTAACTAGATTCACGAAATTCTTTAATCCAACATATTTCCAATCACTTAG
Source organism: Nitrososphaeraceae archaeon (assembly GCA_036379735.1). Lineage (GTDB taxonomy): Archaea > Thermoproteota > Nitrososphaeria > Nitrososphaerales > Nitrososphaeraceae > TA-21. The sequence continues at coordinate 6,322 of DASVGC010000201.1, read as the reverse complement.
AATTGTAGTTAATGATACATCATGTAGCGATAGATATACGTTCCATGTAAGTGGAAACAAAAGAAATGCAGTTAGTATCGCGAGAGCTGGCGCTAAAAGCAGATATGGTTGAAGCTTACCAGTTTTTTGCTCTAGCATGACAATATATAATCAAACAGTCAATACTGAAGTTTGACTGAGTTCCATCTAGGACCAGCCAAGTACTTCTGCAGATTTCTTGGCAGCATCGTCTAACGCTTGTTTTGGCTCCTTTGCTCCCAGATAAACTTCATCTATTGCCTGTCTAATATTATCAGCGATTTGTGGATATTCAGAAATGCTAGGTCTGCTATGTCCTATTGATAGCATGGAGATGAGTTCTTCATAATAGGGTATAGTCTTTGCAAGCTGATCTGAATACGGCCCTTCAGCGATTGGTTTTTGAGTCGGAAGATAGGCATATTTTTCTAACATGGGCGCGAGTACATCAGGTTGTACCATTATTGATAGCAATTCCCATGAAAGTTCCTTATTTGTTGAAGTTTGAGGGATACCAAGCATCCATCCTCCCATCATTGTTGCACTGGTGTTACCTGATTTAGAAACTGGAAACATTGGAATCATGCCTACGTTATTATCAAGAGAATTCCACTCAGTGCGATTAAAGTGACCTAATAACCAAGAGCCTTCTAGCATTACAGCAAATTTCTTGTCTGCAAATTCTTGACCCCAAAAGTGATTAATCTGAGGCTTTATTCCTGCATTTACTTGATCCCTCAAAAACTCTAGAGCTCGCACGCCTTCTGTGCCATTATAGGAAGGAAACCAGTAGGTTCCATTCTCAGGATGACCGGTTTTTTGTTGTACGATCTCACCACCTTGCATCCAAAGATATGGGTACCACATATCAGAGGAATGACTCGCGCCCACAAGATGCATGGCCTCAATTCCTTTTCCTTTAGTTGAATTCCCAATTTTCTTTGATGCCTCAAGGTAGCCATCCCAGGTAGAAAGTGATTCGGGTTCCACGCCGCTTTGGTTCAAGATATCCTTCCAATACCACATGGCCCTTACATCGGTCCATGCCCAAATCCCATATACTTTGTTATTGTAGATACCGCCATCCCAATTGGCTTTATACCATTCAGAGGATCTATTCCATGAATTTGTTAAATCAGTTAGATCGGATAGAAATCCGCCTTGAGCGAATTCGCCAAGCCAGATCTGGTCGACAGAAATAAGATCAAGTGGAGTCTGTCCGGCCATTGCAGTTAGGATTTGTTTTCGTGTATCTGCATATGGTAACACACGGTAATCTATGTTAATCGTCATGTCCGGATGTTTTTCTCTTAATTTATCTAGTGCATCGGCAAACAAAGCATCCCATCTTTCTTTTGGTTCTGCTACTATTGCAGTAATTGTAACTGGGGTAGATTCTTGTCCTTGAACCATCTTAAATGGGGTCAAGCTTGGTGCTGCCAAAACAACTACCACTAGCGCTAGTATCCAAAAAAGTTTAAAATTCGTGCGGAAATGTTTGTTAATATTAATTCTGCCACATATTGATCTTGAATCATTATCGAATCCAATAGAATCGATTTTTCTCATTATTAATATTTAGAATGGATGCTTTTAAGTATTGGGCAAATATATGGAGCAAAGTATTGTTAATTAAAAATTATTTTCAGTGAGCTTACTCACAAGATAATAATTAAAATTAATATGACATGTAAATAAAAGAAATTCTAACAGAAGGGAATATTTTGACAACTCTCAGTATAAGAAATTTAACTAAAAAATATGGACAATTAACTGCATTAGAAGACTTTTCACTGGATATAAGCTCTGGCGAATTCATGGTTCTACTTGGACCTTCCGGCTGCGGTAAGACTACAGTCCTTAGATGCATTGCGGGCTTGACTGATATTACTAGTGGAGAGATCTATATTGGAAACGAATTAGTAAACAAACTTCCACCAAAAGATCGTGACGTAGCTATGGTATTTCAAAATTATTCACTTTATCCTCACATGAATGTCTACGATAACATCGCTTTCCCATTAAAAATGAGAAAAGTACATAAAGAGAAAATAAATGAAAGCGTACGTAAAATTGCAAGACTTCTTAACATAGATAATTTACTCGAAAGGAAACCAAAGGAGATTAGTGGCGGTCAAATGCAGAGGGTTGCCCTGGGTAGAGCACTAGTAAGAGAACCAAAAATCTTCTTGATGGATGAACCTCTTAGTAATTTAGATGCGAAATTGCGCACTGAAATGAGGGTGGAGATAAAGAAATTACAGGAGAAAGTAGGAATAACTACACTTTACATCACACACGATCAGGCTGAGGCAATGAGCATGGCCTACAATGTTGGCGTAATGGATTCAGGAAAACTACTTCAGCTAGATTCGCCACAGAAAGTTTACACTGAACCTGCTAATCAATTTGTAGCTAGTTTCATAGGTGTTCCCCCCATGAATTTTCTAAAATTCAAAATTATTAAGGAAGGATCATTGTTCCTCAAATTTGATGATAATAGCTCCCGCGAGCAAGATAAGAAATCGGTCATCAAGATTCCCGAAGCGCTAGCAGAAAATTTAAGGGGAGTTAATGAGGAAACAATAAACCTAGGAGTTAGACCAAAGGATATCATCTTGCTAAAAGATGATGAGGATTTTGATGGTTTAAGACTAAGAGGAGAAACAGCATATGTTGAGTTGCTCGGAGATGATTCAATTGCAGAAGTTAAACTTGGAGATAGCTCACTCAAGTTATCTAATGTAACGTCAAGAAATGTGATTCCCATTGTAGGAAAAGAAGTGGTAATTGGTATAAAGTATGACAGAATAAGGTTATTCACCAATTCAGGCGAAAGGATCCATATTAAATTAAAATAATAAATTTCAATTGAGTTCCTTTCTATTTGAAATTAACTGACAATAGTGGTATATTGTTACCATATAAGGAAATTCTTAATAATGACAAATTGATTGTTATATTGATCTACTGATTATGTCGAAGGTATACAAGATTTCTGCAGTAACGTTATTAATTAGAGATATGGAAAGATCCTGCAAATTTTATTCCAAAATACCGGGTTTCAAACTAATCTACGGTGGATCTGAGACCTCTTTTACTACTTATGAAATAGGTGAAAATACTTTTGACTATATAAATCTCGAATTATCAAAGTTGAATAATGGTGATAAATATTGGAATTCAAAAAATCTCTTTAAAATTATACTGCATACTGATGATGTGGACAAATTATATCTTTATTTCAAAAATGACAACATCATTTCTAGTCTAATATCATTCGAAAATAAATCAACTAATGCTACTTGGCGAGAGCGTTACTTCCACATACGGGATCCGGATGGATATCTTTTGTCATTTGCGCATCCCATGAATCAAGAACGTAATTATTCTGACTGATTTTTATCATATGTCTCAAAATGCCATAACAATATTCCTAATTTACAAGACTTTTCCTATAAGGTCCACGAGTTCTCTTTCTTGCTTTCTCTGCTTCTAGTTTTTTTTCCACCAGCTTAATTTCTTCATCCAATGTGTCTTTACTAGAATTTAGTACATGTTTTTTCTCTTTGTAGTATTTATCGTCCTTGAGCTGAGATTTTTTGAACCTTCCAGTCATATGTATATAAGTTTGGAATAGAATAATAATGTTTCTAACAAAATAAACTATAGTATGAAACTCCTTGTGATAACAATCCAAGTAACAAAGACCTTGGTAACTTCATCAAGATAGAGATTCAAATCAATTAATAGAAATTGCAGCTCTTGAAACAACTTCTGAAAGTGCAGGATGTACATGAACTGTCTTTGAAATGTTGTCAATAGTTCCATCTCCACTCTTCATTGCTACCAGTACTTCATGGATGAGTATTGAGGCTTGGCTTCCTATGATATGACATCCAAGAATTTTTCTGTTTTCCTTGCTGACCAGAATTTTCACAAATCCTTCCGTGTCTTCCAATGCTTTTCCCATTGCAGTATCGATATATCGGTAGATTGATTTGTGGTAATCTGTTTTTCCTTTGCTTTTCAGTTCCTGTTCTTTATATCCAACTCCGGCCACTTGGGGTGAACTGAAAATTGCATGTGGCATTGCGCTGTAGTCTACATGTATCTTTTTCTTTGGATTGAAGATATTGTAAAAAGCATACTGAGCCTCCAAATTTGCACTGTGCCTAAACTGATAACGTCCCACAATATCGCCCAAGGCAAAGATTCCGTCTACATTAGTCGAAAGAGTTCCGTCTACCTTGATGAATCCGTCATCATTAACATCAATTCCTGTCTTTGGTAAATCAAGAGAATCGGTATTTGGAACACGGCCTGCCGCAACTAAGAGTTGGTCTGACTCTATGTCCAAATCCCTATCGTAGGCAGATTTCTTGGTCGAAACTACAAAATTACCGTTCCTTTTATTTACTTCGTTTGGGATACAATTTAAGTATACGTTGTATTTTTTTGAGAAAATTTCTGTAAATTTCTTTGAAATTTCCTCATCCTCATGCGGTAGTAAATACTTGCCGTGATGAATGATGTTGATCTTTGTACCCAGTGATCCGAAAAAATGACCAAGTTCCGCAGCTATATACCCGCCACCAATAATTGTAAGGACTTTTGGTTGCGCTTGAAGTCGAAGAGCTTCATCACTGGTAACATATTTTGTTGTATTCAGCCCCTTAATGTCAGGAATCCTAGGTCTCGTACCGGCAGCAATTAGAATTTTGTTGGAGGACATTTTTTCCTCACCAACCAGGAGGGTTTTATCACCAATAAATCTGCACGCTGAGGGAAATAGCTTTGGATTTTCTATTTTAGCTAAAGATTCTCGAATATCGTTTGAGTCAGAGTCTACTATACTCGTCACTCTCTCAACTATTTTCTGAAAATCAATATCAAATTTTTCAATATGTATGCCAAAAAGATCTGCGGATTTTATTATTTCAACTACATCTGCGCTATGGAGTAAGAGCTTGGAGGGAATACAGCCTCTATTCAAGCAAGTTCCCCCCATACTACTTTTTTCTATAATTGCAACTTTCAATCCACTCTGTGCCGCTGCACTTGCCACTTCAAGACCGGCGCCACTGCCAATGACTATAAGATCATATTTTTTTACATTATCTAATTCTGCGGGATTAGTGTTAGAGTTCAATTCAATATTATTTCCACAGGATTGTATATATGAATTGAAATTTGATTTAATTGTAGGTTGTCAGAATACTTTAATTAAAGTTTGTTACTTTAGTGTTATTTTACTTTATTTGTTTTGACAGGAAAGATTTCGTATATTTTACAAATCACATTTCCCTTATGATATAAAGAATATTTCTTGAAAATATGTAAACCCTTTACATATCCTATCTCAGTTATCTTCTTGAATATATCTAGTCTATGGTAAAGTACAATCTTACCAATTCCTTTTTTACATTCTCGAATTTCAGACAACATCTGTAGTGGCATATACTTACAATATATTTTTGAATCTGCAAAAGCCAAAATATGATTCGTCGATGAAATTATGCATGATTTTCTTGTAATAATATTTTTTTCTTCATTTTGCTCTATAACCCTTATTGTTGACTCAGTCCTATGCATCATTTCTAGGAGCTGTTGAGTATTTCCTAAATCAATCAAAAGTACTCTTTGAAGTAGATTAAATTTCTTGTTCGAAATTGCTTCAAGCTTGAATACATCATTAATTGTCAAATGATGATGGTTCTTGACACGATATTCTCTGTCCATAATATTATTAATGGAATAGAAAATTAAAAAGTGATCTAGAATGCTTTGAAGAATAGCAGCGTGACAGAAAACAATATTGTAGTGATGCTAACAAGTTTTAGTTTCAATTCTAGGCTCCTATTAGATTTTTGTTCGTGATTTTTCTTGCTTTCTTTATATTTTCGTGAAAGTCTTATTTCCAGGTATGAAACTAGAAAAGTTACCACAGATATCAATAATGCAATATAAGATAGTGAATTCGTTTGCATGATGTACCCTGCCAATAGTGGCATACTCCCCCATGACACAGCAAACCAGATATTGCTATGGAAAAAACCATTCCATAATTCATAATTATACGCAAATAAGAAGAAACCTTCCAATATTGCTATTGGTAGTAACAAGGGAACGTAATATACGATATAATATGTTCCAATCCCGTATGCAATAATTAATCCGCCGATAACCATTATCAGTAACTCTACACTTGAAAAACGATTACCCCATGGCTTACTTCTGGAACCCATACTATCTGCTGCGTGGGCAGAAATTCCGAGAGCTGCAAAATAGATAACGATGATTG
>DASVGC010000200.1:0-2380 GCA_036379735.1 Nitrososphaeraceae archaeon | reverse complement strand
CCATCCATGGCTTGGAATAACAGGAACCACGCTTACATCAGACCTCGCCAAGAGAGAACATTTGGATAGAAGTCAAAAAGGTGTTATACTTGACACTATAGTAAAGGCAAGTCCTGCTGATTTGGCTGGATTAAATGGAAGTGTGGTAAATCAATATGGTGAAAAGAGAGGAGGAGATCTGATTACTGCTATAGATGGAAAGCCAATATTAAAAATTGAAGACTTGATTTCTTACTTGGAGATCAATAAAGCTGTAAACGAGAATGCCACTTTATCTATATATAGAGATGGAGAGATTTTGGAAAAAGATGTTATGTTGAAGAGTAGACCAGTACCCACACCACCTATCAATCAAACGAAGAGTTAGAAAACCTTTATTTTCCTATCTTTATTTTTGATTGAATTTCTAATTTTTTGTTTATTAACTATCAAGTATTAGAATTATTATAATAAAATTTACATCCATACAAATATAATTCCATTCATTATATTTGTTAGACTAGGCTAACATTTATTTATGCATGAAAGCTATTATATTTGTATGAATTTATCTAAATCCATTATCATTCTTTTTTCTTTAGCATTCATTTTTATAGTTTATACCGGTATCAAATTAGTTAATCCAAATATATCATCTCACTCTCAAGAAGAAAAGGTACAAAGAATTATTGGAGGTCACACGCCTGGATATAGCACTTCAACAACAAATGGGGAACTTATTGATCCAATTTCTCAAATGATACCAATCGAAGATGCAGTGATAGATCCTGATAGATACTTGAGAGATTTTAATTATGGAAGAGTATCAGTCTCAGATAATGGCACGACAATAAGAGATTTTACAATTGTGGCTTCTGATCAAGAAATAAAGGAAATTTCTCCAGGTGTGTTTTATAATGTTTGGACATTTAATGGAACAGTACCTGGACCAACAATCCGTGCTGTTGAAGGAGATATTGTGAGGATCAATTTCATAAACAATGGATCGAAATTTCATACAATGCATTTTCATGGGATTCATAAGGCAGAAATGGATGGAGTATTTGAAGGGGTAGCTCCGGGAGGAAAATTTACTTATGAATTTATAGCCGAGCCATTCGGACTCTTTCCATACCACTGTCATATCCAACCACTGGAAGAACACATAGTTCATGGCTTGTATGGAGTTTACATAGTTGATCCCAAAATTCCTAGACCTGAAGCTGATGAGATGGTCATGGTAATGAATGGTTATGATACCGATTTTGATACTGAAAATAACTTCTATACTGTAAATGGCATTCCGTATTATTACATGCATCATCCTATTCAGATTAAGAAAAATGATCTAGTTAGAATTTATCTAGTAAATATGCTGGAATTTGACCCCATTAATAATTTCCATTTACATGCAAATCTTTATAATGTATACAAGACCGGAACAAAAACAACTCCAGACGAATATACAGATATGATAACCATGAGTCAGGGAGAAAGAAGTATCTTGGAATTCAAATACATGTATCCCGGAAAATATATGTTTCATGCTCACAAGACGGAATTTGCTGAGAAGGGATGGATGGGTTTATTTCTCGTAAAAGAATCAGTTAATGAAAAAAATAATACAAGCTACACAAATACTGCCGATACTCTGTATGACGAAAATGACGAGAACTTGAGTATTGGAACCTATAATAAGATAACGCAAAAAGAATCAGCAGCAAAGATTCTGAAAAATTTAACCAATGGAGGTAACTAAAAAGAATGAAAGACATAGAGAACAAACAAGAAAAAAAAGAAAGTAAAAACAATATAGAATTCTCTAAAAAAAAGATAGTTCTCTATGGTATAATTCCTTTTATCATATTAGCTACTCTAATTGCTTTTCTCTTAAGTCCATATGGTGAAGTCTTTCTGAATGCAGGAATAGCACTACCAAATCTTACAATAGAGAAAATAGAATTTCAAGAAGATTTTATAATTGCACATGTCAGAAACACAGGACAGTTCGATACGGTTATTTCGCAGGCCGATATAAATGATAGAATTCATCCTGCGGGTGTAGAACCATCTAAACACCTTTTAAGATTTGAATCAGCAAAAATAACCATTCCATTTTCTTGGAATGTAGGCGAACCCTATGAGATAGGAATTACAACAAGTGATGGTACAAGATTTAGCAAAATCATTGAAGCTGCTGCCCCAACTCCAAATCCAAATTATGAACAATTCGCCATATTTGCTCTCATAGGTACATATGTTGGAATCATACCAATACTGATAGGTTTATTGTGGTATCCTTTTATAAAAAAGTTAAATCAGAATAAGTATAATTTCTTTCTAAGTCTTACTGTAGGATTACTAGTCTTTCTTGGATTAGATGCCTTGTTAGAAAGTAACG
>DASVGC010000199.1:0-4131 GCA_036379735.1 Nitrososphaeraceae archaeon | reverse complement strand
GGAATTGCTTGCTTCATTCATGGCCGCTTTTTGAACGCTATTCAAACATGTGGCTCTGACAACCGATTGTCGGTTTTCAGATGTAAGCCGATGTAAAGTTTCGGTGACAAATCTATATTATGAATGCAAATTTTGTTCTGAGTTTTTTTACACTAGACTGTTTCGCTCCAATGTTTACTATCATCATTTATAATCTGTTGATTGGTGCTTATCCGGTGAAAGAAAAAGCACCAATCTTGTATTTGGCTGAACCGTAGAGATTAGTCAGATATTTGATCGAATAAATTCGATTTAAACAATGCGCTGATTCTCTTTTTTTAGAATATGTCATTGCTTGCATTATGATGGAATGAAATACGTCTAATCATGTTATTACCTGTGAGACTGTTATCCGTAATTCCATTAAATGGCCTTCTTAAAAGGGAGAAAAAATGTTGTAATCGTTTACCCGACAAATTTTTACAGGCAGGTAATTTTGATCAAACAGACGATAACTTGACAGAACCAAACATAGAAAGATATATTAGATTCCGAACATTCGTTAAGATAATGTCTAATTCAAAACGAGAAATGTATGTTTGCTTTTCAAAAGAAGAAATTAGTCTACTAGAAGACTACGCAAAAAATAAAGGAGCGTTAAATATTAGTCAGGCTCTAGAATCACTGGTAAAAGAAAAGAAATATTGAAAATTAATTTTTTAGTATCTTGCCAAAATAATTTTTAAAAATTATTATGGTTTATCTTTTGTTTTTGTTCCAATGTCGATGATTTCATCTATATCTGAGATGAAAATTTTTCCTTCGCCTGCGAGTCCTGTGCTAGTGCTTGCAAGTATCTTGTTCACGACCTGTTCAACAAGCGAATCATCAACTACAGTAAAGATAGTCAAGTTGGGGTTAAATTCGGGCGTATAAAGGGAGGTACCTCTACCGGAATGCACTGCAGCAGGAGGATTCATACCTCTTCCTTTTGAATCATAATAGGTAAAACCACCAATGTTCAATTCTTTCAATGCAGAGAACGCATCTGACATTTTTGACTGAGGAATAATTGCCTCTATTCTTTTCATAGTTACTAGTGTATTATGCTGCTTTTATTAAAATTTTCTTATCAAAAAAACAAATTTGGCCAATTTTAGACAAATAGTCATTTAAATTCACAAACAACATGTTAGAGCTTTTAGAAAAGTCAGAATATTAGGAGTGAATTACTGTGTTTTTTCTATTTGTAATCACTCCAAGTATTATCAAGGCTATCCCGATTGCAATAATCATAATGTCAGCAGGGATTAGAATAGCTGCCACCTCGTTAATCATGCCATAAACAAATAACATGATACCAAACACCGTTATGGATATGCCAGATATTATTTCACCATTCAAACCAGTTCCACCCATGCTATAATCACGGATATGTAACAATAAAAATCATTCCTTGATTGGATTAAACTACTCTGATCTCATTCTCTCTGATTTTTTCTTCCATGCAAATAACATAAAGATGAAAGGAATTGTCATCACTGTCGTCGCAATCAAGACTGGTTGGATAATTCCCATATCCACTGGCGTACCTATCAACATAAAATATGGAAATGGGTACAGTCCTGATACAAAGAACCACATAGCAACTATCAGTGCTATGTATGGCAGATTCTTCTTGAAAAATGAAACATTTTCTATTTTTCGAGAACCGCATTTTTTACAAATTGTCCCCTGTTTATTCACACACGATGTACAAACGATTTTTGAACATACCACACAGGATTTACTACCAAATCTAGATCCGCATATATCACAACTTGTCAACTTGAAAATTATATGATATCAATATGTAAAAATGTTTTATCCCGCTTGAGTTATTTATCGTCTACCTTACTCTAGATTTTAAAGGAATAGAAAAACATTCCAATTTTTGCGCTTAATATCTATCCACTTGTTGCCGTTTGGTTCAAGTCTCTTAAGGAAGGTGGGGTTTGCAATATACTCTGATTTGTAATGATTTCCTGAGCAGGTAAACCATATTCTTTCCGTAACTCTGCCTGTTGCACGTTAATTCTTTCAGCAGAGAAAGACGGTCCAATGTGCCCAAACATTACATATGCAATCATGATGACAACCAGAGACAAACCCATCGCAAGTATGCTCCATGCCACACCTTTCATGTGGAAGTAACCTCCTCCAGATGGAATCTTGTCGTCGTGCGAAGACATGTTCAATTTACCTGATGCAAGTGCTTAAAAGTATTTGGATTATGTCTACTTACACTTGTCGCTCCATAGCTAGCGGATAATTAATAAAAACTTGGTTTCATGTACATGTCTTTATGATTGAAGAAAAATTAAGCTCCATCGGAATCAGACTATCTAGCCCTCCTCAGCCCATAGGCTCTTACATTCCAGTAGTACAGAGCGGAAATTTAATTTTTGTTTCAGGCCAAATTCCGCTGGTAAAAGGAACATTGCCTGAAAATTACAAGGGTAAGATCCCAAGTAAGGTTTCCTTAATTGATGCGGTGCAGGCTTCAAGACAATGTACTATTAACGGAATAGAACAAATCAATAAATTCTTGGGTAATCTGGAGAGGGTTTCCAAAATTATCAAGATAACAGGTTTTGTAAATTGTGATCCTTCTTTTAAGGATCATCCTAAAGTTATAAATGGCGCATCCGATCTTCTACTAAAAATATTTGGTGAGAAGGGTAAACATACCAGAGTAGCTATTGGGGCAAATAGTCTACCTCTTGACAGCGTCGTAGAAATTGAAATGCTATGCGAAGTAAACTAGTGCTCTACAAACCGGGGTGTCCTTACCGGATTTGTAGTTTTGACAACTTTTGAAATAAAGAAGTTTTTATCTCTTTGTTACGATGCAAGAACAAAACTCATATTTACCATATGTTAAATTTTATTTGTATTGGATATACTTGAAGGCAACAACCTTGCATCGAACCTATTTCAACGGTATTCCGCAAATGCACGAAATTGGAAATTTGTAGTTTCTGTTTCGCAGATGAATGGAAACTTTTATGATGCTATAGTTAGTAATCACGATGAAGTTTGGCAGCTCAAGATTGATTCAATTTTCAAGCCAAAGCCCCTGATAGTTGGGGCCAAGGTTGATGTAGACCCTGTAAAGTTTAACGATAACTCTCACATGCCTTTTGGCTATCGAAAATTAGACACTGAAAAAATTGGCAAGTTCTTATCAAGCATGGATGAAAATGAAGATACTAATGGTATCAGTTCGTATATCTCTTCTCTACTTTCTTCCTCAGAACCTGAAGTTCCTACTCCCAATAACAGTTATGCATACGGGCCATTTCTATTCACACAAAAAAATCCAATTAAAGTAGATGAATATCAGAAGAAAATATCCGAGAAATTGGCAAGTAGACTCAAGGACAAACTGCGGCTATTGTACTCCAGTTATGGTTAATCAAAAAGTTAACATCCTTAATTCAGATAATGTTCTGACATTTTATGAGAATGCCTAGAGAAGGCAATATCTAATTGATTTGGATGATACTAAGAGAAAGAACTATTAATAATGGGGTCGGCCGGATTCGAACCGGCGGCCTCCAGCGCCCAAGGCTGGCATCATACCAAGCTAGACGACGGCCCCATCTTCATGGTTTAGCAAATGTGATACTCCCAGCATAATTTTAACTTTGAGATGTTAAATCTCTTTGAAACCACTGATATCAGTGATTTTGCTTATCTCATTTTCCATGTTTGATATTGTACTTTATCCATTTATGATTCAGAAATAATGTCACTATCAATATCTCTAAATATGTTTAACTTTGAATTTTAAGAGTTGGATAACTTTGAGAACTATATCAAGGCTGGAAAGATAGCTTCCGAAGTTAGAGAATATGCTAGGACTGAGGATCACACTGGCAGGACTCTGAGCGAAATTTGTAATGACGTTGAAAATGAGATAATAAAAAGAGGCGGAGAACCAGCATTTCCGGTTAATGTTAGTTTGAATGAGATAGCAGCGCACTATACTGCTGAGCCAAACGATCCGATAATTGTAAAAAATTCCGATGTATTAAAAATAGATGTCGGGGTGCATATTGATGGATATATTGCTGATACTGCAGTAACTGTGAGTTTTGATTCAAAATA
>DASVGC010000198.1:0-2649 GCA_036379735.1 Nitrososphaeraceae archaeon | reverse complement strand
TATTGATAAAGTGACATCCGAACTTAAATTACTCTAACAATGCGGTCATAATTTTGAATTATTTTATTCTATGTTTTTATTTCCTGTGTAATTTGACCGTCGTCCCAAACATGTATATATACTTCCATTTATAAAGCCAACCTAGTATGCCAGAAACTAAGCCCATTGTTAGCATTGAAAACGTTGTTGCTTCTGCGACTGTCAATCAAACTGTAAATCTTAATTTAATAACTCAAATTTTTCCAGATGTAGAATACCACCCTGATCAGTTCCCTGGACTTGTGTTTAGGCTGAAATCACCTAAAACAGCGACATTGATTTTCAGTTCAGGAAAAATGGTATGCACTGGCGCAAAATCTGAAGAACAGGCAATTAAGGCAGTAAAGAATGTAGTTCAAAAACTCAGAAAAGGAAGTATTCCAATTGAAAATGAACCCCAGATAGAGATACAGAATATAGTTGCATCTGCAAGTTTAGGTGGCAAAATACATTTAGAACTGGCAGCCAGAGTATTGCCCCGTAGCATGTATGAGCCTGAACAATTTCCAGGTCTAATTCACAGGATGCTGGATCCTAAAACTGTGATACTCCTATTTGCTAGCGGAAAATTGGTCTGTACTGGGGCTAAGAAAGAGTCAGAAGTATACAGGGCGGTTCACAATTTACATGATCTTCTCGAAGAAAAGAATCTAATGATCTACGAAGGTTAGTTTCATTGACCTTATATGTACGCATGATTCGATTCTAAAATGCCTGAATTATGGCTAAATTATGGCAGCACTGACATAATAGTAGATTTAAAAGTAGAGAATCTTTCACTTGTTGAAAATTCAAATTTTGACATACTTAATGGAGAAATCCTGGATCAAGAAATTGAGTCTATTCAATTAGAGGACAACAGCACAATTGTGCCTCTCGACGCTTCAAATTCTACTGTTCAACTTGTTTCTAGATTAATTGCACTAGCAGAAGCTAGAGGAATTAAAGTATCCATAGAGTCAATTCTAACTACACGAAAACAGTTAGCGAACAAACTGCAAAGCCAAAGTATTGGCACAATTGAGAAAAATGATGAACATTTTCAAAATCTCATAGGAGACAAAAATACTCTCTTTATTTCAAAAACAAATATCGATCCTTTGTTTGGATATAGTGGGACCCCTGTTCTCCTCCTACGGGAATTTGAGCAGGACAAGATGAACGAAGCGTTCCAGTCAAGAACAGACAACTTGCCTCACCCTGCCAAGATTGGGCCACCGATTGAAATTGCAAATAAGATAAGTGAAGGCATGAACGCAAAGTCTATTGAAATTGTTTCTAACAATAGTGGAATTAACAACGTCTATTATGGCGATATACTCGAGTCATTTCAAAATGCTATCAAGAAACTTGAGAGTCTCGCCATAGAAACTGAACAGGAATTGAAATCTCTTATAGTGGGAACGAATACTGACATAAATTCGAGTTCTACGTTGTCAGGGTCTTTGAATTTATTGTGGAATTCAGTAAATGTTCTGAAAAGAAATGCCATTGTTGTCATGGTTTCTGAAAATAACAAGGGATTTGGGACGAAGGCAGTAGAGAAATTTGCATATGGTGAAATAAAACTCGAAGACTATAAGAACTCAACCTACATTGAGGGGTTGGAGCATATCATGTTTATCAATGAATTGAAAGAAAAACATAATGTAGCCATTCTTTCTTCGTTACCAAAATATTATTTAAAGGAGATATTCGGTCTAGATGTATTTTCGAATATTCAGGAAGCGGCAGAGAGGATACTTCAAATGAATGGAAAAAGTCATAAAATTTCTATAATCCAAGATCCAAATATCGCAATATTCAAAAAGCATGATTAAACTGGAATATTAGTACAAACTATGTTTCATAGAATCCCAAAGTTAAAATAATTAAAAATCGTCTATTTGATAATTTGCAGAGCTGCTTACGAAAAAACGGAGATTATGTATTCTATAGATGTGGTGCAGAACACCTACATTCAGTTATAGAGATTAACTTAAACTCACTACCTGAACACTATACAGAATATTTTTTTGAATCGATTCTTAAAGAATTACCTGAATCATTTATTGTAGCAGAATTTGATGGAAAAATCATTGGATATGTCATGTGCAAGATTGAATTTGGATTTTCGAATTTCAGAAAATTAGGTTTTGTAAAAAAAGGACATGTTGTTTCGATTGCAATCTTAGAAGAGCATCGAGGAAAGAAAGTTGGTTCCATTCTAATGGAAGAAGCAATAAACGGACTTGTGTCGAGGCGAACAGAAGAGGTTTATCTGGAGGTAAGAGTCAGCAATTCTGCGGCAATCAAAATGTATGAGAAACTAAATTTTAAGGTCAGATCTAGGCTAAAAACTTACTACAGAGATGGAGAAGACGCCTTCTTAATGGCATTAGAATTATCTTGAGTTGAGGAATTGTGGTGAAGTCATTATCATGAAACAGAACAAAATAATTGGATTAATTCTACTCATAGTACCATCCTTATTTTTCATATTCTTTTCATACTTGTTGTTGTTTACACATTGGGATATTCAGGTGATAAAAACAACCTTGGTAGTCATTGTGGGGATACTCATGATAGTGCTTGTATGGATGGGTTACACTATGGCTTCCGCTCCGCCAG